>NZ_JAPJZK010000002.1 GCF_026309355.1 Spartinivicinus marinus | reverse complement strand
TTTAGCTTAACTTGAGAATCTTTTCTTCCAAGATAAACAAGGTGCCCATCATCATTAACTTTACCCAGGTCACCACTTTTATACATAAAACCACCTTCGAACGGGTCTTTGATAAAACTTTTTTCCGTCATATCAGGTTTATTCTTATACCCGAGTGATACACCAAGTCCTGCAATATAGATTTCACCTATCCCTAAGTCAGTAACAGGATTCAGCTCATCATCCAACAAATATATCTGCATGTTATCAATTGGACGACCGATAGGAACAGAGCCTGACACATCCACTAAAGGATCATACATATATATCATACAACCCACGACGGTCTCAGTAGGACCATACTCATTGTAGATAAGTGCTCGACCACCAAGCTTCTTGTCTACCTTACGCGCAACCTCAACCTTTAAATCCTCGCCACCCAGGATTAAGACTTTTAAATTAGATTCGCTTAAATCTTCACCCTCCAGTAAAGCCAAGTGCGCTGGCGTAAGCTTAAGAATATCGACTCTATTATCTTCAATAACTCTATTGATAACCGGTACATCATCATTTGTATCTGAATATATACAAATTGTCATCCCGGAAATAAGAGGAACAAAGATAGATGTTACCGTCAGATCGAAATTCAGTGGCGAATAGAATGCAAAATACTTTGTACTTTCACTGGTATATTGTTTTTTGGCCCACAGAATGTAGTTCATTAACCCCTTGCTCTGCACCAGCACACCCTTAGGTTGCCCAGTAGAGCCTGATGTATAAATACAATAAACAGCCTGATCTTTGCTGACATCCATATCCAGATTTGCGTCGTCTCCTGTATAGATATCCTCAGCATCGACACGTATTAGCTCAGCTTTCTCTGGGTCAATTTTGTCAAAGGGAGAATCGACATCTACAAGAACGTGCTTTGCACCACAATCATCGAGAATATAATCAACACGTTTTTGTGGTAATTTCATGTCAATTGGAGTGTATATTGCGCCAGCCTTCATCGATGCAAGTAAAGCGACCAGGCAATAAATACTCCGACTCATCAATACCGCAACCATGGTATTGTCACCGATACTTTTTTTCAGTAAATGCCTGGCCAGCTGATTAGCCTTCACATTCAAATTAGCATAAGTGATTTGCTGCTCACCAAAAACAGCGGCTATTTCGTTTGGAGTCTTTTCCACCTGCTCTTCAAATAGCCTATATATACTCTTACCCTCTGGAAGTTCTACCTGCGTCGGCATGAACAACATATTCGCCAGCTTTTCATTATCTGTTACAGCAACCATATTTCGTAACCGCTTATTAAATTCCTACGCTCAAAAATCGTTTCATCACAATTTTTAGAGACTATTTTTATATCCTACAACAACATTTTCCATAGCTGGTGGAATTGGCCGTAGTTCGACATTTGAGTAATTTACGTTTTCGAACATCTCTTTTATATCTGAATAGGTGTATACCTCACCCGCAGGTGTCGTTCCCAACATCATCATACTTGTCGCCGCCGCCAGCGATGGCGATATTCTGTCTTCATTTGCGATAAACTCAAAGACATACGCTCTACCATTTTCATTTAAGGCAGCCTTGGCCTTTTCCAAAATTACCTGACACCCCTCCTTATCAAAGTGATGCAAGAAGTTGGTCAACAAAACGGCGTCGTACCCTTCCCCCCAATCAACATCAAAAGCACTGCCGGGCATAAACTGCGCTCTATCTTCTACACCTGCCTTTGCGACATTTTCCTTTGCTACTTGCAATACATTCTCCCAATCGAGAAAGGTTACTTGCGCATTTGGGTTTTTACGGGCTACCGCTGTGCCAAACAATCCATGACCAGCGGCAACATCCAATACTTTAATAGGCTTATTAGGTTGCGTATCAACCAATTCCGCTAAAAGTACAGAAGGCAAAGACATCATCGAGCTCATTGCTCGCGCGAACATGACCCACTGAGGATGATCCGGGGCGACAACACCATCAGAAGACAATCGAATTTCACCTGTTCGTATAACCGACGCTAAATCATCGAAAGCACTCATAATGTACGGAGACAACAGAAAGTCTATACTATCTCCCAAATACCCTGGTGCTTTTCTCGAAAGGAACATCACCATTTCCCTAGTCATGTAAAAAACATCACCATCCACTTTCAAAAAGCCAATAGAAGCAAGGAAATAACACAAAATCCGAATTCCTCGCCGAGAAGACTGACATTCATTGGCAACTTCATCTATTGACTTGCGGTTTTCACCCACGATGTCAAATATGCCGAGTTCTATCGCTGCTTTCACCGCTGCAGTACGATAATATCCATTGACATTATTAAAAAAAGTATCGAATGTAAATTCGGATATCTGATTTTCTAGGCCCATAATTTTTCCTATGATTAAACTGTCAAACCTATCTGACAGTTATTTAAACGTTATATATATGGTTCTGTCGCAAAAATTATTTAGGTTAAAAACAAACTTATTTTGGTAGCCTACTAAAGCACAAAACTGTTCAAAATTGTCTTATGTTTAGCCATTGGATTAGCAGACTGGCCTTTTTGAAAAATCGCTTGGCAGCCTTAGTGTCCCGGTGCTTGGTAAATAAGAAGTCAATGGTTTGTCCCGCTTTGTCCACGGCCCTGTACAAATAGTACCAGTCTTTTTTTACCCGGATATACGTCTCATCCATACGCCAGCTGTTGCCGACAGGTGATTTCTTCTTTCGAAACTGTTTTTCTAACTTAGATGAGTAGGTCACCACCCAGCGTTGAATAGTGGCGTGGTCAACGGGAACATTCCGATCTTGCATAAGCTCTTCAATATCGCGGTAGCTCAGTGCAAACCGAAGGTAATAATACACCACTTGCAGTACAACGCACTTGGGAAAGTGACAACCTTTAAAGCGTTCATCAGCACTCATCGTGACTACAAAACAACCATGATTCTGGGAAGGGTTACGAAGGTTATCATTTCAGGCTAAACTTTGCGACAGAACCCTTTAATTTGTTGATATTTTGGATAAGTATTGGCCACTACACTACTCAGGATTTATAAATGAATTAGTGTTGTAATTTAAATCAATATAATACCACAGTTATTGACTATTCTGATGCATAATTTGGATCGTGGCCATCCATCCATAACATCGTATGAATAATTATTTTTTGACCATCTTTGCGTGTATCATGGGGTATGATGATTTATATATTCATCTAGTACATGAAATCAATTTAATTGTCCTGTCGCAAAGCCAGAACCATTGGCTCTGGTAAACCTCTCGACAGCGTTACCCTACAGTTGCTTTGAAATGATGTACTAGTCTAAATTAGATGGGCCCCGAAATATTGGATAAACAAGGTATTCGTTATACAAAGATTCATTCAGCCAAGTTTTATGAAAATACCAATGATATTATCAGTATTCAATATTGTGATGAGTCAAAAAATCTAAATAAACTGAATCTATCAGATAAAAATAAGCCCACTACGAACTTGATCGAAAAAAATAGCCCAAGCTGTATTGAGCAAAAATAACACAAGCTAGCAGTATTAAATACATTGGAATAAGGTGGGTATGGGGTAATGGATGTAATCTATTTAAATGGTGCAAGTAGTTCTGGGAAGTCTAGCCTCGCCAAAGAATTACAAGACCTGCTTTATGACTACTACTTGTGTATAGGTATTGATTCACTTATTGCAATGATGCCTGCTAAAGCGAATCGCTGGGGTGAGCCGACTTCATTTTCATGTAATGGGTTTAGTTGAAAAGAAGTGCTATTACCTAATGGTGAGCGGCGTTGTTGAATAAATCGAAAAATCAGGCGTGCTGAGGCATTCAGTCCACTATTTATCCAATTTTTACAGAAATAGGCATGCCAAGACTCGTCATTCTATTTAACACGCGCACGGATACCTCAGCCTCGGTTTTTTGTTGCGGTAATTGACGTGCTTTGAGCTTGGGACCAATGATGGTTTTATATCTCAACAACGGCCTAATTTTTATACTACTGCTGTGGTAGGTTCTCGATCGCCCAATGTTCACTAAAAACACCTATTTCTGAACCATGCCGGGTAATCAACACAAGTCGTCATCTAGTCGCTATTAAAGTAGAAGCACGATATACTACACCATTACTGGTCTGCAGGTGTCGTGTTGATCGTTCTTTGCTAGGCGAAGAAATGGAACCATACCTGTAGTCCAGTCTTCTGAGTCTCTCTCCCTGCTAGTCAACCTAAAAAAACTTCGGAATCGAGTATAAGTGATGGTTGTGCTAATGACCACTGAAAAAGGTATAAGTAAATGAAGTTATCCGATTTTTCTTTGGACGGATTAGAAAGTGTTGATGTTCGTTCATTGCAACTGGTTAAAGATTTTGATTTTTCAAAGAGTATTGTAGCCCTTTTTGATAAGCAAGTTGAAGATACGCCAGAGGCAATAGCATGTAAAAGTGGCGATGGCGAGCTAAGTTATTGTGAGCTAAATAAAAGAGTTTGCCAGCTAGCTAATCTATTGATTGAAAAAGGGGTTGCTGCTGACAAAAGAGTTGGCTTGTATTTGACTCGATCCGAGCATTTGCTCGTTTCCTATTTGGCTGTGCTCAAGGCCGGTGGTTGTTATGTTCCGTTAGATCCCGAGTACCCGGCAAATTATGTAAAGCAAATCCTGATTGATGCGAACCCTGTATTACTAGTAACAGATAGTGATTTGCTTGGTAATGTTGGAAACCTTAATACTCCGGTTGTGTTAATTGGAAATGAAGAGCTTTCTTGTGCGTCAGTGCTTTCTCGGAAGGTGGTAATACATCCGGAACAGCTAGCTTGTGTTATGTATACTTCGGGCTCAACAGGTTTACCAAAAGGGGTTATGGTTCCTCATCGTCAGTTGCTTAACTGTCTTCATGCATTGTGGGAAAGAGAGCCATTTGTTGGTGAGGAGTTGGTGGCACAAAAAACATCGATATCTTTTGCTATTTCAACGAAGGAAATATTTGCTGGACTCTTGAAGGGGGTTCCTCAGTTATTTGTTGAGGATAGTGTTGTCAAAGATATCCCTGTTTTTGTAAAAATGATGGAAAGCCATGGCGTATCTCGGCTATATACGTTCCCTTCGCAGCTAGAAGCAATTCTTGATTATCTGGAAAGCTCTCCTTCTCAGCTGTCTTCAATAAAGTATTTGTTTGTTTCTATTGAGCCGCTTTCTGATGAATTGTTTGAGCGAATTCAGCAAGTAATGCCCAAGGCGAAGGTCTGGTATATTTACGGCTGTACTGAAATGAATGACATGACATATTGCGATCCTTTGGATGCTAAGGGTAGTAGTGGTTTTGTGCCAGTTGGCTATCCAATAGCAAATAGTGATGTTTATGTTTTAGATGAAGGGTTGCGTGTATCTCCGGTGGGTATTCTTGGTGAGGTTTATGTAAGTAGTGTGGGTATTGCACGTGGTTACTTTCAGCGGCCGGGTCTTACAGCCGAGAGGTTTATCCCCAATATCTATGGTCAACCTGGAACATGTATGTATAAAACCGGTGACATGGCCCGTTATCTGGAGGGGGGGGCTCTGGAGTTTATAGGACGTCGCGACTACGAGATCAAAATACGTGGTTATCGAGTTGATGTAAGGCAAGTAGAAAAAGTTATAGCGGCTATGGATGGCATAAAGGAAGTTGCTGTGATTGGATGGCCGCAAGATTCAAAAACACCACAGTTAGTGGTGTATATAGTACTGGATATTGCTGTAGATGGTGTTGATCAAGAGTGTCTGCGTGAGTATCTGGGTGCGAAGTTACCAACTTATATGGTTCCAACTCTCTATGAGTTTTTACAGGAGCTTCCACGATTACCAAATAGTAAAATAGATAGGCAAAGCTTACCCGCACCAACTGTACACAATGAAGATGCGGATTTTGTAGCGCCTTCGACGAAAACGGAGACAATTCTTGCTGATATTTGGGCGCAGGTGCTTGTACAAGAGGGGAAGACGCCAAAGGTTGGTAAAACAGATAACTTTTTTGCTCTCGGTGGCCACTCATTGTTAGCGACGCAGCTTTTTTCACGTATTCGCCAGGAGCTTAATGTAGACCTGCCTATTTCTACTTTGTTTGAAATGCCCGAGCTGGAAACATTTTCTGTGGCGGTAGATAAAGCTTTGCTTGAGAGTGGTATTGTAGCGGATAAAGGTGTTGGGAATATTGCTCGAAATAAGCAGATTCCGCTGTCCTATGAGCAGGAGCGTCTTTGGTTTATTCATGAAAATATGGAAGAGCAGCGAACCAGTTATAATTTGGTTTTCGCATTCCATTTGCATGGTGACTTGTCGATAGAGGCGATGCGTAAAGCTGTTAATATGCTTGTTGATCGCCATGAAATTCTACGAACAACGTTTTCTTTATCTCCCTTTGATGGCGAGCCGCAACAGGTTGTTGCAGATTTACTGACGCTTGATGTTCCTGTTCTAGAAGTGAAGGAAGAGGATGTTCCTGGCATTATAGAAAAACAAGCCGCTTTTGTTTTTGATTTGAGTAAAGGGCCGTTATTTCAGGTTTCTATTTTAAAGGCGGCAGATGGTCATCATGCTTTGCTTATCAATATGCATCACATTATTAGTGATGGCTGGTCTCTCAATCTTATTGTACGCGATTTGCATGCCTTGTATACCGCTGCGCTAAGCGAAATTGACGCTGTTCTTCCAGCTTTGCCATTGCAGTATGCTGATTTCTCACAGTGGCAGCGCGAGCAGGACTTAAGTGAACATCTGATTTACTGGAAAGAGCAGTTGGCTGATTACGATGATGGTTTGGCGTTGCCGTACGATTATCCTCGCCCAGCTGACAAGGCTTGGAGTGCTGGAAGTTTTCATTATGAATATCCAAAAGAATTGGCTGTTAAAGTTGCACGTCAAAGTCAGGAAAGGAATACGACCTTATATATGACGTTGCTAGCAAGCTTTGCCATCGTTATCAATCAGTATAGTGGGCGCGAAGATCTCTGTCTGGGAACGACAATAGCAGGTCGGGAACAGCTGGAGTTTGAGAATTTAATTGGATTTTTTGTCAATATATTGGCAATGAGGCTGGATCTTTCCGGTAATCCTACTGTTGACCATTTATTGCGGGACACTCGGCAGTTGGTGTTGGAGGCATATGAGCATGCATCGCTTCCGTTTGAGCATCTGTTAAGTGCTCTGAATAAAGAGCGCGACAGTAGCTTAATTCCATTGGTGCCAGTAATGTTGCGCCACCAGAATTTCCCGACAGCAGAAATAGATAATTTGCGAGGGGACGTATCAATGCAGCCAGCGAGTGTTGGCGAGCGTACGACACCAAGTGAACTTGATTTGCAGTTTTATGGTGATGGTGAGTATTTACAGGTTACGGTTGAGTATGCGAAAGAGCTTTTCAGTGAAAGTACTGTACAGGCTTTGATAGCGCAACATCAAAACGTATTGGAATTCCTTGTGGAAAATCAGGGGTGCCGACTGAGGGATATTCCCACTTTAGTTTCTGGTGATGCAGAGAAATTGAAAGGTGTTAATCAGACTGACGTTGATATCAACTTGCACCAAAGTATTGCAGATATTTTTGAGTGTCAGGTAAAAGAAACTCCCTATGCTGTTGCGTGTATTAGTGTTGATGAGTTTGATCCGCGCCTCAATTATGCGAGCGAGCGCACTCTTACCTATAGCTTGTTAAATGAGCGGGCGAATCAACTGGCGGCTTTATTGAAGCAAAAAGGATGTGGGGTGGCTGGAAGGGTTGCTATTCATTGTGAGCGTTCCTTAGAGTTTTTGGCTTCTATGTTAGCTGTGTTT
Source organism: Spartinivicinus marinus (assembly GCF_026309355.1). Lineage (NCBI taxonomy): Bacteria > Pseudomonadati > Pseudomonadota > Gammaproteobacteria > Oceanospirillales > Zooshikellaceae > Spartinivicinus > Spartinivicinus marinus. The sequence goes on along the minus strand of NZ_JAPJZK010000002.1, from coordinate 168,275 downwards.
AAGGTGGGTGGTTGTTACATACCCATTGACCCGGCTTATTCAGAAGCTGTTATCAGCGATATGTTAGGTGATGTCGAGCCGGATTTTGTTTTAACTTCTGGTAAGAGTGGCAAACTCGAAAGATGGGAGACATTATCTGTTGCGTTGAATCCGACTCTTGGTTGGGAAAACACTGACTTGGCTTCTATGTCGGAAGCCAATAGTTCAATAAAAGTGGCGCCAAATCAAACGGCATGCATTATGTACACCTCTGGTTCAACAGGAAAACCAAAAGGTGTTATGGTGCCGTATAGTCAAATTCTCAACTGGTTGGAGGCTTCGTGGAAGCGAGCTCCACTTGCAGAAGGGGATGTGATATTGCAGAAAACCTCTTCGGCATTTGCTGTATCTGTAAAGGAAATGCTGACAGGGTTAATGGCTGGTAATCGACAGGTAATTTTGCCAGATGCCGTTGTAAAGGATGCGAAAGCACTTATGCTGGCGATTGAGCATTGGAGGGTTAGTCATATCTATCTGGTTCCATCACATCTTCAGGCGTTAGTCGATGTATTGTCACAAGATAAAGAAAGTTCGTGGGGATCGGTTAAGCAGATAACTACAGCTGGTGAACCCTTAAGTGCTGGGCTTGTTGAGAGTGTAAGAGACTGTTTGCCGTCCGTTACGATTTGGAATAACTATGGTTGTACAGAATTGAATGATACGACCTATAGTTTGGTTTCTAGCGACCAGCAACAGCAGCCTTTATCTATAGGAACGCCTATTGCGAATACAAAAATATACGTTCTGGATAAACATTTGAGGCAGGTGCCGAGAGGTGCTGTTGGCAAGCTATATGTAGATAGTATTGGTATGGCGCAGGGGTATTGGCAACAGCAAAAGATTACGGCCGAGCGTTTTATCCCTAATCCGTATAGCGCAACGCCAGGGTCTCGAATGTATAAAACTGGAGACCTTGTGCGTCAGCTAGAGGACGGCTCGCTCGAGTATATTGGAAGAGATGATTTTGAAGTAAAAGTGCGTGGTTATCGAATTGACGTTCGTCAAGTCGAAGCAGCGGCAATGGAACACTCTTCTGTACAGCAGATCTGTGTGGTTGGTTGGCCATTAGGGGCAAACGCTCCTCAGCTGGCGGCTTATATTGTTGTCAAGAATGGAGGGGGGCTGACGGTTCAGAATGTTCGTGATCTGCTGAACGAAAGTCTACCTGCATATATGGTTCCGACGCTTTTCACTTTTGTGGATGCATTGCCTAAATTGCCGAATGGTAAACTTGATCGTTTGAGTCTCCCTGAACCGAAGATGTCCGGTGATAGTGATCAATATGTCTCGCCTCGAAATGAGACAGAGCTGCGTCTGGTTGAAATATTTATTATGCTGTTAAATGTAGAAAAAGTTGGTGTCAACGACAACTTTTTTGCTTTGGGCGGTGATTCCCTGCTAACTATTCGCTTGGCCCGAGCGATATATGAAATGTTTCAAATTGATATCCCTTCAAGTGTGGTCTTTAACTCCAAGACGCTGGCGGATATTGCGTTGTATCTGAATGCTTCGGATGGGATTGAATATAAGCCAACTGTCTTAGTTCCTTTGAAGGTGAATTCAGGTAAGCCCAATGTTTTTTGCATTCACCCCATTGGTGGGAAAGTCTTCTATTACAAGGATTTGTCGGATGTGTTGGGTGAAGCCTTTAATATCTGTGGAATTACTTCTCTGGAGAATATGACTTATTCATCTATCAGGGAGTTGGCTGAATTCTATGCCGATGAGTTAGTAAAGTATCAATCGGATGACGCCTTTAATTTAGTGGGTTGGTCATCTGGCGGGTTATTTGCTTTAGAGATTGCTAGCGTACTAGAAGAGCGAGGTAAGAATGTTGCCTATCTTGGGCTTCTAGATTCTAGTCTTATCCCTCACTACTCCACGCAGGAGGATCACAATGCATTTCTCGCTGTACTCAATATTTTGGCGACTCTCCGTCGTCAAGGATTTGCTCCGTCGGAAGTTAATAAGATAGTTGAATTTATTAAAGCTAAAGGGTGGGATGAGGGTGTCTTTGCTGCATCAGAAAAAGAGACCGCCTTAAAAGCATTAACAGAGCATCTCAATATCAAAATAGAGTTAGATTCTTTTGGATATATACTCGAGCAGCTTGAGGTTACCAGGGAGTATCTTTCTCTCTTAGTCGGATATACGCCGAAAAAGAAAGGCGGACAGGTCTACTACTACAAAGCTTCCGAGGAGCAAGAGGAAGCAGAATTGCTGAATGCTCTGTCATTAGAAAGCGAAAATAAGCGAGTGATAGGTGGTGGGCACTATAGCATTCTTGAGGGCGAGAATGCAGTGGAGCTGGGGAGAAGGATTCTGGAGGATATTGTTTAATGCCGGTGCTGTAGTGTGGTTGTATGCAATATCGCATCGTGAAAGGGGAGAGGGCTTTCGTGGTTGTTTCGCTAAATTTGAACCTTTTACATTCGCTGTATACGTGATGTCTTGTTGTTAGATTTTGAGGGGTGGCCACGATTCTGGATTATGTGCAGCTAAACATAATCCAGAATCGTGGCCACCCCTCATTTTGAGAAGTTATTAAAAGTTATTGAGAAGAGAGCAAGATTAGCTCGATTGCATTATTGAAAAGTAAGGAAATAGTATGTCGCAGGTGTTATCAATGCCATCATATTTGAATAAGGTCGATACATCGATTTTGGCTGAAGAGCTTGGAGATATAGATGCATCAATATATCGTGCTCCGGATGGATACGAATTTAATCTCTATAAAGTAGGCAATCCATCAGCAGAAAAGTTAGTGATCTTGCCTCCGTATGGAATGTCGTATCTACTTTTGTCCCGATTGGTGAAAGTACTGTCGGGAAAATATTATGTGTTATCTTGGGAATCGCGTGGGTGTCCTGATTATGAAGCATCTGTGTCTGATGATAGATTTGATCTGGTCTCGCAGTCAGAAGATTTTGTCAATATTCTAAAGCAGGAAGGATTTGATTCGTTTCACTATGTTGGTTGGTGTCAAGCGGCGCAGTTGCTTGTTCATACGCTTTCCGTTTCAGATTTACAACCAAAAACTATTTCCTGGATAGCTCCTGCCGGGTTAGGCACCTCGCTTGTGAAGTCGGAATTTGAGCGGTGTGCATTACCAATCTATCTGGAAATTGAGAAGCTGGGTAGTGCTTATGCGGAAAAACTCGCAATGATATTGGATAAGTATCGTGATCAACCAATACGCGAAGAGATAGCAGCGGAGAAGTATACTGTTCTTCATTTATCGGATCCTGATGCAACGCATAGGTTTTCCAGATACATGAAACTTTATGAAGATAATAAGTCGAAGGTGATAGAGCTACTGGGACAGGTATTCGAAAAACATCATGTTTATGTAATTCACTGTAAAGATGATACATATAGTCACTTTTCTGAGGCAGTACAACTTGAGAAGAAGTATCCGAATGTTGAATTGGAGTTGATGCCTGGTGGCGGCCATTTACAGCTGTTTTATGAGCCGGATGTAATTGCTGGTTTGATTTTGGGTTACATAAACAGAGAGGCCGAGCTGGCGGGCGAAGTTGTAGCATAAAGGGCTCTGTCGCAAACTGATCTTCCCCCCATTTAGCGGACACCCAACTTTAGGATTACACTAGCCTAAATTGAGGGGTATCCCATGAGTCAAAAGAAAAATAAGACTTATCCAATTGAGTTTAAAAAAGAGGCCGTTAGACTGGCACTAGAGTCAGGGAAGCCGAAAACAGTGATTGCAAAAGAGTTAGGAGTTGGTGTGAGCTTGCTTTACGCGTGGATCAACCAACAGGCCGCCAGGGAAACAATGAGCAAAGATCAAAAGCAAACAGAGGCCCAGAAGATCAAGGATCTAGAGGCTGAGAATAAAAAGCTAAAATCTGAAAATGCCTTACTAAAAAAGGCGGCAGCATACTTCGCGAAAAACCAGATGTGAAGTATGCCTTCATCAAAGCCAATAAACAGAGCTGGTCTATAGCCTTACAGTGTAGAGTTTTTCGTGTTTCTCGGTCAGGCTATTATAAATGGAGCCATTCAGTTGCGTCACAAAGGATAAAGCTTAATGAGAAGCTGGATACTGATATTATCGAGTTATTTGAACACCATAAAGGTCGTTATGGGGCTCCTCGCATTACTCAAGCCCTAAAAGACAACGGAGAGCGTATAAATCACAAGCGGGTTGCAAAGCGAATGGTTGCACTAGGGCTTCGAGCTAAACAAGCGAGGAAGTTCAAGGCTACTACCGATAGCAAGCATTATTTACCGGTCGCGGAAAATAGCTTGCAACAAGATTTTAGTGCCAGTAGACCCAATGAAAAATGGGTGGGCGATATCACCTATGGTGTGCCCGGAGTTTGGGATAAATAAGGAGGCAAAAAATTAAATAATATTTTTTTTAGGCTCTATATGGATTCCTAGGGGGTTATATCAATAGCTCTATTAGATCATTAAGTAAGTTTTTTCCTCGGCGCTTTATATTGTACACAAACTCAAATAATGCTAAATAAAAAGGTAGTTTTTCTTGAGAAATACCTCGATGCGGTCTTAACCATGAACGTAGTAATGACCAACATCCTTCAATGGTATTAACATGCACTTCGTAAAAGTCATCCCCATCTTCATCACGAGCATACTCCCCTTTCCCGTGACAAACTGTTTTATGCTGATACCCCCAACTCTTTAGTCGTGAGTAAATATTATATTCATCGGTATATATCAGTGTATCTGTATTAACTATCTGCTTAATTATAGGACTAATGGTCTTTTGTTTTACGTTTTCCAGCATCCGGATAATCACTTGCCCACCTCTCTCAACCAGTCCAAATATAGGTGGCTTTTCTTTTTCTAATGTTCCTCGACCACGAGCTCCTTTTAATCGGTTCCTGCGACCTTTACGGCCTTTTTTTTACTGCATCAGGATTACCTTTATGCCCAGCTACTACATAGACTTCATCGGCTTCTACTTCTCCGCTTAATTGTGGAATTGGCAAACGAGCAAAAATACTTTCTCGCAATTGACTTGTCATTTTTTGAACATCATCCTTGTTGATGTCTAGCTCTTGGGCTATCTGTTGATTGGATAGGTTTAACCCCATGAAATAAAGGCAAAGTATCCAGACTTTCAGTGGCTGGTGATGTCCAGAAAAAATGGTGAGTGTTAGGTCATCAAATCCCCGATGACACTCTAGGCAGCGATAACGTTTTCGGGCAATTTGCTTTTGATGATTGCCATTGCCTTCTACTTGTTGAGACTGGCAGTGAGGGCAGCTGACTCCATCAGGCCAACGTCTCTGACGAATAAACTGGTAGCATTGCTCATCATTTACCAGTTGTTTGATATTGAGGTATGGCCACGATCCTAGACAAATTCAGCCATTTCTCACGCAAAAGCCTGAATTTTAAGTGAAAAGTGCGAAATAGCGTCCTGAACAATATGATTGTGCCAATAGCGTTACAATTGATCAGCCCGAAGTACACTACACAATTTGTCTGTTTCTTCTGAAGCTAGCGTATTATAAGGCTTCCAGGTATTTCGTAATGTATTATGTACCACGTAATATTACGCAATAGTACACTTCTTCTGCTAGATAAAATTTAACCAGGATAACCCACGTTAAAAAACATTATCATGGGTTAGAAAACAGCAGATGCTAAATGCTTACTGTAATGCCATTACAAATCAGTGAGTTATAGATTGAAGCTGTAAAATGTAAGGTTTAGGGGTTATCTGTTGTATAAATATTGCTAAGAAAATCAGCTGGTTATAAGAGAAGTGGCTGTTTTTGACCAGGATCGTGGCCACACCTCATTAAGGATCTATGTGAGTTATGTTTTTTGGAAAATTGGCCGTTGGTTAAGTAAATCATAGGTTAGTAGAGATATTGGAATAAGCCTGTTATACGCCAATAGCTCTGTATAGCCTGAATTCAAAGGGCTGTAGAAAATAGGGAGATTAATAATATGCTAAATCATGATGCAACATGTTTGATTGGCTACAGCACTATACTACTGTTTTCACTTGGGCTTGGCTCCTTTGCTACTACACAGTTGTTTGTTTTTGAACCTTTGAGCCAAAATTATAGTGAGCTTCCGAGCGGATAGTGTAAACAATTAAAATGGCTGACTTAGTGTAAATTAATTTATTTTTCTGCCTTAAAATCCCATGGCAACCATTGATCAGGATTGGCTTTAACAGCCGCTTTATTACGTTGAATGGCATTTAAATAATCAAACACGTTAATTCCTGCACTGGCAGCGGTAGCAATCACTGAAGTCAATACATCCGCTACATTGGCACCGGTTTGTGTTTTATAAAATAAACTATTTTTTCGACCTCGAACGATGAGTTTTAACATCGCTTCCATTAAGTTATTATCCAGTCGCGCGCCTACATGGGTACAAAACCGGGTAAGTCCCTCATAGTGTCGATCAAAGTAACAGATAGCTTTTCCTAGCCCACTATTGTCTTCAATTTTGCCACTTTGGATTAATTGATTACCCCATTCTCGTAGCGCAGCCATCACAGGCAAAGAGTGAGTCTGGTGATAGGCTAGCCGTTGTTCAGGTGACAACTGTTCCTGGACAACTGTTGCCTCATTAAGCCAGATCGTTTGGTATTGCTTAAGCACATACTCCACCTGTGTGGGGAAATGATTAAACACATCCGCAAATTGGCGGCGCCCATGGGTATTACAGAGCGAGCGAATGGTTTCGCAACCGCTTTGCGGGTTATTATTGGCTAAGGCATCGCTCATTAAAATGGGCGGGGGTTGATCAGGTGAACGCTTTTCCAGCAGTTCGTCAATGAGCTCACCGGCATGACCCACATTGGTTTGGAACAACACGATTTGGTGCTGATTGCTTAAATTCGCAATCACACCTGAGGCATAAATGCCTGTTCGTCGTTTGGCTTTTTTCTGTTTAAGCCGCTTTTTCATCACCGGGCCCTGTTTTAATATGCGGTGCCCCGTATCATCTAATAAATAATCGACGGCATTAGCCGCTAACTCTTTTAGCCGATCAAACAGTGGCGTCACATCATTTGCCACATAGCTGCTTTGATCATAAAAGGTAGAGCTACTGATGGCGACTCCTAACAACCCTTGTAAACATTCTTGCCGATAAAAAGGTGAGCCTGCAAAATATTTGCTTAACACCATTAATGAGCGCGCTGAGTAACCATATTGCTGCTGTGGTTCACCATCCACGGTGACCGCTTCAGGTAAAGGGGCAGTGAAATAGGCTCCGCACGCATTACAGCGGCGTTGTTCTGCTAAGTGTAGTTCTCGGGCATAGGGGCTCTGACCGGTAATACGCAACAAACGGGCGGGTTTAGTAGAATACAGTTTTCCTATTTCACAGGCAGGGCACACCTCACCACTTTGGTATTGAGTTAGCGCATGATTGATGGTCACCGGTGGTGTGGTGCTTTTCGGTTTAGGGGGACGCTGACGGGGTGGCTTAGCCAGCTTGTCCTTGCTCTCACCTGCTGTGGTATTTTCCCCACATAAATCACGTAGCTTTTCAGAGCTCATTTCAATACCCAGTGATTTACGCAGCTTATGGAGGGTAATTGAGTGGGTATGCAGTTGTTGCTGTAAATGCTCAAGGGTCATCAGCGCATCTAAAATATACTGATTATCCTCTTGGCTCAGCGATAAACCATAAGCTTGGGCTTCACTAATCCGCTGCTTCAGTGCTTGAAGTTCTGTGCGATTAATTGTAGTGGTTTGAGTCACTGCAATCCCTTTTTATTATTCACCCAGTAGCATACGCCTTTATACATAACACGCAAGTCGTATAATGAAAATCATGCTGCACTATTTAGCTCAAAGGCACTATTCGTGTTAACGCTTGCCCTCGTAATAAAAGACTGAGTTGTTTAGCCGCCAACGGGTTGATAGGGGCTGTTCCTGAAGGCCAGCCTAAAAAACGCCCTTTTGATAACCGTTTTGTCATTAGCCAAAAACCGGTGCCATCATAGTGGAGCGCTCGAACCATGGTCTTACTCCGATTAATGAAAACAAATACCACGCCTGAACGAGGATCTTGATTTAAAACCTGCTGGCATAAGGCAACAAACCCATCAATGCCTTTGCGAAAATCCGCCGGTTGGGTAGACAATAAAATACGTGAGGTGGCTGTTAATGCAATCATGCTTACCTCCTTCGCACCGCCTGTAATTCTCGCACGACAGCACTGAGCTGATGGCTGGTTAATTCACCTTCAACCACCAGTTGAGTATCGTCGCCAATACACACGGTCACACACAACAAGGAGGGTGTTTCTGGTGACTCGGGTAAAGGTATAAACTGATTAGCCTCAGGAGCCTCATCGACTTCGGGTGTTGACTGTTGCCAGCGCTTTAATGCTGAGTGACTTAACCCCAAGGTATTAATCACCTGGGATATGGGGTAATTCGCCAGCAATGCAATGGCTTGTTGGCGAAGGGTCAGTGGAACTTGCTTGCGACCCAGTTGAGGGTTATTTCGCCAAGTTTTAAACGCCGCTGCAACGCTTTCTAATGTGGGGGAAACTGACATAGGCTTACCTCTTAATAAGTGAGGTAGTCAGTTAATCAGATTTAAAAAGTTAAGTTGAGCTACGCTCTCGGAAGCTCACAAATTATATTCATTCATTAATAGCTGCGTTAGCTGGAATTCTAATCACGATACCTGCTTTGGTATTGATATTGGGTTGTTTACGGTCAGTAGGCAAAAATGGTTGGTTGGCATAAGAAAGGGTATTGAAAGATGGAAATATTGATAGATTGTGAGCTTCCGAGCGGATAGTGTAAACAATTAAAATGGCTGACTTAGTGTAAATTAATTTATTTTTCTGCCTTAAAATCCCATGGCAACCATTGATCAGGATTGGCTTTAACAGCCGCTTTATTACGTTGAATGGCATTTAAATAATCAAACACGTTAATTCCTGCACTGGCAGCGGTAGCAATCACTGAAGTCAATACATCCGCTACATTGGCACCGGTTTGTGTTTTATAAAATAAACTATTTTTTCGACCTCGAACGATGAGTTTTAACATCGCTTCCATTAAGTTATTATCCAGTCGCGCGCCTACATGGGTACAAAACCGGGTAAGTCCCTCATAGTGTCGATCAAAGTAACAGATAGCTTTTCCTAGCCCACTATTGTCTTCAATTTTGCCACTTTGGATTAATTGATTACCCCATTCTCGTAGCGCAGCCATCACAGGCAAAGAGTGAGTCTGGTGATAGGCTAGCCGTTGTTCAGGTGACAACTGTTCCTGGACAACTGTTGCCTCATTAAGCCAGATCGTTTGGTATTGCTTAAGCACATACTCCACCTGTGTGGGGAAATGATTAAACACATCCGCAAATTGGCGGCGCCCATGGGTATTACAGAGCGAGCGAATGGTTTCGCAACCGCTTTGCGGGTTATTATTGGCTAAGGCATCGCTCATTAAAATGGGCGGGGGTTGATCAGGTGAACGCTTTTCCAGCAGTTCGTCAATGAGCTCACCGGCATGACCCACATTGGTTTGGAACAACACGATTTGGTGCTGATTGCTTAAATTCGCAATCACACCTGAGGCATAAATGCCTGTTCGTCGTTTGGCTTTTTTCTGTTTAAGCCGCTTTTTCATCACCGGGCCCTGTTTTAATATGCGGTGCCCCGTATCATCTAATAAATAATCGACGGCATTAGCCGCTAACTCTTTTAGCCGATCAAACAGTGGCGTCACATCATTTGCCACATAGCTGCTTTGATCATAAAAGGTAGAGCTACTGATGGCGACTCCTAACAACCCTTGTAAACATTCTTGCCGATAAAAAGGTGAGCCTGCAAAATATTTGCTTAACACCATTAATGAGCGCGCTGAGTAACCATATTGCTGCTGTGGTTCACCATCCACGGTGACCGCTTCAGGTAAAGGGGCAGTGAAATAGGCTCCGCACGCATTACAGCGGCGTTGTTCTGCTAAGTGTAGTTCTCGGGCATAGGGGCTCTGACCGGTAATACGCAACAAACGGGCGGGTTTAGTAGAATACAGTTTTCCTATTTCACAGGCAGGGCACACCTCACCACTTTGGTATTGAGTTAGCGCATGATTGATGGTCACCGGTGGTGTGGTGCTTTTCGGTTTAGGGGGACGCTGACGGGGTGGCTTAGCCAGCTTGTCCTTGCTCTCACCTGCTGTGGTATTTTCCCCACATAAATCACGTAGCTTTTCAGAGCTCATTTCAATACCCAGTGATTTACGCAGCTTATGGAGGGTAATTGAGTGGGTATGCAGTTGTTGCTGTAAATGCTCAAGGGTCATCAGCGCATCTAAAATATACTGATTATCCTCTTGGCTCAGCGATAAACCATAAGCTTGGGCTTCACTAATCCGCTGCTTCAGTGCTTGAAGTTCTGTGCGATTAATTGTAGTGGTTTGAGTCACTGCAATCCCTTTTTATTATTCACCCAGTAGCATACGCCTTTATACATAACACGCAAGTCGTATAATGAAAATCATGCTGCACTATTTAGCTCAAAGGCACTATTCGTGTTAACGCTTGCCCTCGTAATAAAAGACTGAGTTGTTTAGCCGCCAACGGGTTGATAGGGGCTGTTCCTGAAGGCCAGCCTAAAAAACGCCCTTTTGATAACCGTTTTGTCATTAGCCAAAAACCGGTGCCATCATAGTGGAGCGCTCGAACCATGGTCTTACTCCGATTAATGAAAACAAATACCACGCCTGAACGAGGATCTTGATTTAAAACCTGCTGGCATAAGGCAACAAACCCATCAATGCCTTTGCGAAAATCCGCCGGTTGGGTAGACAATAAAATACGTGAGGTGGCTGTTAATGCAATCATGCTTACCTCCTTCGCACCGCCTGTAATTCTCGCACGACAGCACTGAGCTGATGGCTGGTTAATTCACCTTCAACCACCAGTTGAGTATCGTCGCCAATACACACGGTCACACACAACAAGGAGGGTGTTTCTGGTGACTCGGGTAAAGGTATAAACTGATTAGCCTCAGGAGCCTCATCGACTTCGGGTGTTGACTGTTGCCAGCGCTTTAATGCTGAGTGACTTAACCCCAAGGTATTAATCACCTGGGATATGGGGTAATTCGCCAGCAATGCAATGGCTTGTTGGCGAAGGGTCAGTGGAACTTGCTTGCGACCCAGTTGAGGGTTATTTCGCCAAGTTTTAAACGCCGCTGCAACGCTTTCTAATGTGGGGGAAACTGACATAGGCTTACCTCTTAATAAGTGAGGTAGTCAGTTAATCAGATTTAAAAAGTTAAGTTGAGCTACGCTCTCGGAAGCTCACATAACTATAACTTTAAAGCAGGAGATTTTGGCGGGTTTTACTTGACCACTTGTATCTTTCACTGATGGGGTTTAGATATAAATGGGTGTGGAAGTGTTTGAAATGTAAATACCTTTCACCTTTGATGTGGACCGACGGCTGACTCTTTAAATTCAGCAGTATAGTTTTTAGACTTCTTTTTAGACATATGGACACACCTCTAGTTGGGACTAATATTACCCGTGTTTGTGTGTCCGGAAAACTATAGGCAGATTAATATTATGTTGGTGTGAGACCAATAGGTTACATATACTTAGTAGCTGATCCTCTTTGATTTCTAACAAGGATCTGCTTGATGGCTCAGTACCTCCATTTATTCATATCGATAGTGATACTCTTATCTTTAAGTGCTCATGGGGTTTGTGAAAATATTTGGCATATATCTACAGGCCCAGATTTTGAGACAGATATTGACTCACAAGTGATTTCGATAGTCGTTAAGCAAGCATATGAACTTTCGAAGGAAAAAGTTAGGATTACCTCTTCCCCTTCATGGAAAAGATCTTTAATCGAAGCTAATGCTGGCCGTGTAGACGGAGAACTTTACCGTATCAAGGGTATTAGTAAGAAGTTTCCAAATTTAGTTATCATCCCGATCCCTGTAGGCAATGTATCTGCATTGGCTTTTACCAACAAAGAGAAATTAAAATCACTCAAAATAGATAGCTGGAATAGCCTAAGTAATCATAGTATTGGGATATTGAATGGTATTTTATATATTGAGGATGAATCGAAAAAAAATAATTTAAAAATGATTGAAAAAGTTCAAACCTATGACCAATTATTGAATGTTGTTTATTTTAATAGGGTTGACTTTGGCGTATGGTCTTACCCTACCTATCTCTCCTTTATTAAAGATAAACGATTTAATCAACTACATATATTTAAGACACCTTTATCTGTGGAATATTTATATCATTACATACATAAAAAAAATAAAAACTTAATAGTAAAGCTAACTAATGCATTAGGAATTATGCAAGAAAATGGAGAAATTAAAAAAATAAGGAAAGAGTTCATTGATCAACTATATAAGTAATGGGAGTCAATTAATAATGTGAATTCGGTGAAAAAACTGTCCTAATTGATCAAAACAAGATCGTTTTGATTGTTTGTTTTACCAATGGATGGCTTTTGCACCGAATTCATGTTACTTAGGGTCACGTCAACGTTAAAAAAGGATATACACAATCACTAAAGATACCCTCTATTCTTGTTTATTAAGTGTCGCAAGCAAGGGGGCATCCATGCCAAACATCAAACCATCGCGTAGGGTGAACAATAACGCTAGTAAAACCATTGAGCAGCAAATCAGCGCTTTTCTTAAATCGGGAGGTCAAATAATCCAAGTCCCTTACGGCCAGAGTGGTAGACCCAGTATCGCTGAACTGAAAAAGCAAGGTAAAGAGGGTGTCACGCTAACGAAGTCAATAACGGACTGGAATCAAACGCCAGCATGCTCATCGATAAACAACACTAAATCTCAGCAATGAAGCTTATCTTGTGGGCTTGTTTGCTAGCTATGAACATGGCTTCTTCAGCTAACATGCTGACATTTGCGGTAGCTAAATGGCCACCGTATTTCGATGATGAAAGGCCTGACCAAGGTACGCTCGCCATGCAGTTAACCTTGCAATTCCGTGAGGCGGGCATTGACGTACATTATCATTGGTATGATAGCTGGAAAGCTGCTTATAACCATGCACAGGCTGCAAATGTGAAAGCATCGCCGGGCTGGATATGTAACCAAACGCGAGCCAAACAGTTTTATTTTTCTTATCCTATTTATGCGATTAAAACCGTTTTTTTTCACCTAAAGACAACGCCAGTTCAGTGGGAAACCCTGGCTGATTTAAAAGATATAGGGCCGATAGCTATTACAGCATCCTACTATTTTGGCCGGCAATTTGAAGAGGCTGCCAAAACCCATCAGTTACAGTTACGCCAGGTACGAATAGAACGACTCACATTTAACTTATTATTGAAAGAGCGAGTGGCGCTAGTACCCATGCCGCTTGATAATGGCCTATTAATTCTTAATAAATATTTCTCAGAAGCAGATCGTCGAAAAATTACTTATCATGAAAAAAATACGGATAAAAGTTATTTGCATATTATGGTACCTAAACAGCAACCGGGTGCACTACGACTTTATCTTCGTATCAACCAGGTATTAATCAATTCGGCAAAGAAACTCATGGATAAGAAAGGGCGCCTTTTACAATTTGCTAAACTCTGTCCAGGTATTCAGCAGCCGGGTTGGGCATTTAGTCCATAAACTATTAGTTGATCGGCATCAAAGGGAGCAAATAGCTATATCAGTAGGATTATTAGTTATTTGCTTAGCGTAAAAGCACCGAGTCATCTGTTACATAGCGCCACTCCCTTTCAATGAATAGCACTGATGTCCTTGCTGCAAGATAGAATTTTGAGCAACTTTATTTAGGCTTGTTATGCAGACTCTGCTGGTAAAGCTGCATTCAGTTTTGTCGTTTGTACATGTTCCCCCGGCAAGCATGCAGTAATAAATATTTTTAGTACCTATACATACACACCCTTACCGTGGGTAGACAGTTCAATAATATCGATTGGCTATTTATCTTTATGAAGATGTATGTCCATTTGTGGAAAAGGAATGGAAATATTTGCCTCATCCAAGGCGAGTTTAATCTTTTCTACTAACTCAAAATAAGTTGGCCAGTAATCTACTGTATTAACCCATGGGCGAACAGCAAAATTAACGCTAGAGTCCGCCAGTTCCAAGACAGCTACTGTATAGCCTGGATCTTTAAGTACCCGTACATCCGCATCAAGTATTGAAGAAAGCACTTGTTTGGCTTCCTTAAGGTTAGCTTCGTACCCTACACCGATTACCAAATCAATACGACGGGTTTTTTCTCGAGAATAATTGACAATAGCATCAGACATAACAGAAGAGTTAGGCATTATTATGACTTTATTATCAGGGGTACGCAGCTCCGTTGAAAATATTTCTATTTTAGTAACAGTACCCGACTGGCCGCCAGCCTCAATATAGTCTCCAGATTTAAATGGGCGTAAAAGTATAATCAAAACACCTGAAGCAAAATTCGATAATGAACCTTGCAAAGCCAAACCAACGGCAAGACCTGCAGCACCTAAAATGGCAATAAAAGAGGTGGTTTCAATCCCTACTTGCGAAAGCGCCATCAAGACTGTTGCAGCAAGAACAATGGCATAGACAATACTGGATACAAAAGAGCCTACAGCCTTATCAACCCTGCGACTATTAAAAGCCTTTTCAGTCAACTTACCACACAACTTAGCAACTCGAATTCCAACAAGTAGGACGACAAAAGCTAGTGCGATCTGTATTGCATACTCAATTAGCATATCTGAGTTTTCATTCACCCAATTTAATGCAGACTCCATTTTACCTCCTTACGACTAGATGAAGAACTGAAGGGTAGATCAAAAATCGCTCAGTATATCCAAATGCATCAAGGCGGTAATTGGTTATATATTTTTTTTTCAAGAACAGTGATCGAATAAGCAGGGTTATGATCAATTAAGGGTAGGGGCCATATCTTTGGCTGTGCTAAAGGGCACTGGATGAATACGTAAAGGTTGATCCCCCATAATGTCGGTGAGAGCCTGTTGTAGTTCCTCTTGTTGCTGGTCGGTCAGGCTAACGGCATGCAATTGACCATTATCCATTTCGACTACCAGCCGAAACCACAGGGGTTTTTCTTCATATTGGTCTGACATCATTGGTTTCCTTATGGGTAGCGTTATTTTTTGGTTGATTTGTCAGTGGGCTTAGCAGGTTGACTGCTTTGGGCTTCCAATACCGCCAGCCGAGCGGTTGTCGCAGATTCCAACCGAGTACAGGCTTCATATTTTGCTAGCAGGTCTTCATAACGGCGTTGATGGTTGAGAATGTCTGATTCTAGCCGGCTAATTTGTTTATCTTGCTCTTGCACTTTAGTTTCCATTTTGGCGGCTTCTTCATAGCGGCCGAGCAAATTGTCATAACGGGATTGCAAGGCAGTTAAAGCCTGTTTGTCCTCAGCCAATTCCGTATCGAGTCGGTCAATCGCTTTGCTCTGTTCTTTTGCGACGGCTTCGGCGGTGGCGGCGGCTTTTTCTGCGGTGGTTAAAGCAGATTTGAGCTGTTCTAACTCCTGGCGCAGTTCATCGCCACGCTGTTCGGCTTTCTCGACGGCGATGTCAGCCCGCTCTACCTGCATTTGGGCTTTAGCCGATTCGGTACGAGCGATTTCCTGGGCCCGTAAGGCCTCATCCAGCTTACTGTTTAGGGCTTTATTTTGGGTTTCTAGGTCATCGGCCCGGCGCTGAGTGGCGGCTAATTGCTTTTCCAGTTCCAGGGTTTTGGCTTCGGACTGTGCTAACAGGGTATTTTTTTCGTGTTTTAACACCTTGATCTTATCTTCATAGGCATTCAACCCCCGAAAGGCTTCTTGGAGCTGTTCTTTGGCATCAACCAGGGCAGCCTCCTGTTTTTGGGTCGCATTATCCACGGCTTCCAGCATGGCTTTTTTAATTGTGCCGATGACCGACTGAGGCAGGTCAAGCTCGGTATTGGCGGCGGCTTGTTGGCGCTCTTTCCAAGTATTGATATGGCGGAGTAGCGTTGAGGTGCTGCCGGTGCCCAGTATCTCTCGTACATTACGCTGGTTCGGCTTTAGACCTTCCCGATAAAGCTTCTCGCACACTTGGGCCACTTCATCGTAGCTCACCCCTTCTCTTGCCATGATTGCCCCTTAATCATATCGATTCATATCATATTAATCGTATCATATCGTATCGAATTAAAATGACAAGCCAATTTAAGCGCGAAAACGCTGAATCGTTGAAAAAACGGACAAAAAACGAGGGGTGGGGTGGATGACTATCATAAGATAGATAATAGTGGCCGATAACTAAGCTTATCGGTCATATTTAGATAAAAATGTAATAAAAATCAAATTTTGATAATAAAAAATACCAAAATCCGTATTATGATACTGTTGTATATAAAAACATCCGAATCTTGGACTTATCGGCTATTTTTGAAATGGCTTGAGGGGAGGGAGCAGGAAAATAGAGCACTGGGCAGCCCTGAAAGCTGAGTGGTTGAATTTGGTGCACGTCAGAAGAGTTAGACCTATTAGGGAGTTTCAGTCAGAATACCCCGCCTATAAATACGTCAGTGCGATACTCGCTACTAGTTAGTTATTTTAAATCAGCTGTATATAATGGATAAAGATGCAAACTGTATTTTACACAACTATTATCTCATTTTTTCTAACTGGCTGTGCAGGTGGATATTTTTATCCTGCAACAACAAATACAAAAGTTACAGTTTATCCACAGGCATTTTCGTTTCATCAAAACCCCTTTAACTGCATATTTACTCCTGGAGATACGCCTATATCTGAGTCATCTTTAGTTAGCATTGTAGGAAAACCTGATGACAGAAAAACGGATAATGATGTGGAGTATCTTTACTATAACGAAGAATTAATTTGGACTGGAGTTGTGGGACAAGTAACTATTTTACCACTTCCAATAATATTTCCTGCTAACAAGCAATACTGTCGTTTAAAGATTGTTGGAGGGGAAGTTATAGAAGGTGCGAAAGTTGAGGGCAATAAGGTCAAAGGTTTCTTATGTGGTTTACTTTACGATGGAGGTTACAATAATGGCCGACTTGCCTGTGAAACAGTAACTAATCAGCGCTAAACTTATCAGGCAAACCTTTCGTAATATTTTGCGTCAGAGTGACGTTAATTAATAGCTAACACTCAAAATGAAATCAGAAGCTGAAGACAAGATAATCGATACATTACTCTATGAATTTCGAGAGTTATCCGATGCACTTAATGATATTAATTCTCTAGGGGAGACAGCTCTTTTCGAATTTATTGAGAACTACAACTGGGATGATGGCTTTGAATTGCCTCAAGCGATAGTTCATCACCCTAGCTGCGATTTGGCGTTGGCGCTTGAAATGTTTTGGTTGTCCGAGTCCTTCAATTGGTTAGAGTTTGATGAGCCTGAGGATTCCGAAAGGAAGTGGTACGAATTTTCTAGGAAACTGCTAGAAAAAATATTGGACGGCGATTACAAGCTGGGAGGTAATAGATTCATTGGGGTAGATAAGTACTTTTCTAAAGTAGATCTACATATATGGAAAAAACGAGGGTTGCCAAGTGTTCTATTCGAAAGCATTGGTCAGTAAAGTGTTAACAAGGCCAGGCACAATTGCTCCTTCGGCGCGGGACCTCCGCACTGCGTGCCCGATCAGTGATGGCATTTAATCGGGTAAGAGCTAGTATCTAGCCAGCTCTCCAAATCATTGTTAGAGTGATGTTCATTAATAGTTAAATTTACAAAGAGATAATGAGCAATAGAGCAATATTTAGGTTAGCAGTAATTGGGCTTTTAGTTTTTGAATTAGCTATCAGCGTAGCGTTGTACTTCTTTGATGATGGGGCCTTAGATCCTGCCTGGGAGATATTACCACAAGCAATTGATTGGCAAAGTTATTTAGAATCAAACTTGACTATTTCAATCATTGCAGGTCTTTCACTAATTATTGTCTTGCTAGCCTCTTTGGTTGGTATGCTAATGTTCAAAAGTTGGGGACGTTGGCTTTATTTAATTAGCACCCTACTAATATTTCCAGTAACAATAGTTACAGGCCCAACAATCTATTATGGTTGGGAAGTTGCGTTATGGGATATAGTCAACATGGTAAATGGGGCAATTATGTTAGCCATGTTTCTGCCTCCTATAAGCAATGAGTTTAATCGGGTAAAAGCTGCTCCTAGCTAACTCTCCCACATGGTTCTTGGTGCAGGGTCCTCTCTACTAACCTGCTTGATATATAATCAAACTATTATATATATCCTGATAACTGCCACTAATTGCTGTTATCGGCGGGTTTTGGGTTGACTTGAGATAAAGTAGTTTAGAAATAGAGCACTGAGCAGCCCTAAGAGCCGGGTGGTTGAATTTGATACACGGCAGAAGGGTTAGACCTATCAGCTAGTTTCCGTCAAAATACTTTCCCATCTTAGACTACAAATTTCGCGTACATTATTAGGAGATCATATTATTACTAATTGTGAAGACGCACGAAGTATAAAACAGTGCATAGAAATGGCTACTTGCGATGCCTATGGTGAGGATGAGCAAATATCCGGTTGGTTGGTATGTTTTGAAGATGTTTTCAAAGATGTTGAAGAAATTGAAGTTCTTGGTGAAGTTGTGCAACTTACAGGTTTCGACATTGTAGGCACAACAGTGGTTGCAGTTTGCACTAAAAGTAAAAAGAAGGCTAGAGTAACGATTGACTCAATCTTGCCGCTAGGTGTAACAAGAACCCAGAAACTATGGTTAAGAGCTTGGAAGTCTTGGCAAAACTAATCGGAAAAGAGCTAGGTACCTAGCCAGCTCTACTAAATCAAAGTGACGTTTATTTATAGTTATGCATACATATGAAGGCTGAAGAAATAATCACCAAAAAAATATTATCCGAGTTTACCGTAGATAATAGCGTTACTGATGATTGGATAGAGTCGAATGCTTATACCTTTGAGGGTGTTTCTTTGAAGGAAGCAATCAAATATCTTCCTTCATTCATGATTTATGTATTAAGGACATTTCGTAGTGATCAACAGTCAATGGTTTATATGCAACTTCTTTTCACCCTGAATGAATATAGTAAGTGTAAGAATGCTGGCGACTCTAATTTAGGGCTTTGGTTTATGCTCAACAGTCGGCAAAAGGTAGTCGTCTTGGATTTTTTAGTCCATATACTACACAATCAGTCGGCAAACATTGATGAAGGCGAGCTTCGGAAAATAGTAAGAAGGTGGACAAAGTAAGAACTGGTATCTAGTAATCTCCCCTTGCAATCCAGCGTCATAGTGACGTTCATTAATAGTTAGGTTTGTAAATGGATCATTGGACTCAACGTGAACAAGAATACGAAAAACAATGGGATGAAAAATTTTCTAACATCCCAATTAATTTTATCGACAAAAAACTGTTTTGGGATCAGTTTGAGTCAGAATATAGGCCAGCTAAACGCTTTTTCGATAATGTGCAATTAATTTACATAAATACAACTTTTGAAGATATTAGATCAAGAGTAAAAACTGCTCCTGTATTTTCGCCATTTGAAGAAGATTTTCCAGGACCTGTGGAACGTTGGTATGGTGTCGTAAAAGGCAACCTTTTTACACTTACCTACTACTACGGTATTGAAAAGTCGATGGCTATTGCATGCGAAAGTGATTCATCGGTAAAAGAACTAATAGAACAAACAATGAAAGACTTGTTGAGCATCGATCCTTATGGCTGAGCAAGGAAAACCTAATCGGGTAAGAGCTGGTATCTAGCCAGCTCTCCCCACACCACCCTGTACCCCTAAGGGTTTCTCCATATCAAGCCTGATCACACTACAACCAAACTGTCATATATTTCCAGGTAACTGCCGACAAAAGGGTTTATCGGCTGTTTTGTGTCCCCTTGGCTAGCATGCGTAGAATGAAAATTTTTTATGGCTCAGCAGACTTACCGAGGGGACACTATGTATAAAGTAAAACTTATTTATGGATGGGCACTAGTTAGCTACTGTTTCCAAGCCCATCTCTGATTTTTTCGATTGTTGCAGTTATACATTTGAACATTTGCGCCATCACTATCATTAAATTCAAAAAGATCTAGACATTGACGATTAGCCCTACTTCTGATCTCCGTTGTAGGTAAAATATCCCACCTCTGATTATCCCCACCATGGCATTTGTACATATATACATTGCCATTAGAAGAGGCATCAAGGCATTTATCATTAGCGCCTGATTTTATTTCACCTGTTAACATATTGTAAGTCCAGCGCTGGTTGGGCCATCCAGAACAGTCCCACATTTGAACGTTTGAAGAATTCTCATCCACATCCAAACATTTATTATTATAACCTGTAATTTTCTTATACCCTTTCCCTGCGTACCATTTCTGGTTTTTTAGATTGTTACATTCATGCATTTTAACATTTGCACCATTACTGTCGTTAAATTGGTAAAGATCAATGCATTGCCCATGAGCTCGGTCTTTGATTTCACCAGAAAGCAGTAGGTCCCACTTCTGATTAGCCCCTCCATGACAAGGGCTCATGTATAAATTACCGCCGGGGGCAGCAGCGTCTAAACAATAATTACTGGCAGGTGACCTAATCTGAGCTGTCTGTAAATCGTAGTGCCACTGTTGATTGGTATTACCACTACAATCCCAAACTTGAACGTTAGATGAAGCCACATCAATATCTAAACATTTGTTATTAAAACCAGAGACTACATTAAATAAACGGCTATTATTTGCGTTAATAAGGTCTTGAATAAGGTCTTTTCCGGGAAAGTCCGCAATAACAAACCCTAGGCGCTTGTCTAAGTGGTTAGCTATGTAGTCATGGGACTTTGAATTCATTTGCTTAGCTAAGCCTTTAGGGGTATATATTGCAGTTATATAACCGCTTAAATAATTAATATATTTATTATTTGATGAATCAGTAGCTGCGTCAGCAAAATGCTTTTTAATCGACTTTATTTTATCTACTCCGTTGTCTGGATTGTAATTATCTTGAATGGAAAAATCATTTTTACTATGTTCAATATAAGCGTAGCTAGACGAACCATCAAAATCATCTAAAATAACAATTTTTCCTCTTAACTCACCTAGTGATGGGTTTTTATTACTCCCTCGCCAGACGTGCCTCCCTAAGTCCACATTTTTCATGTAGGACTCAAATGTCTCAACAAAAGATCTAGAGTTATTATCAGGGGTACTTTCTTCTTTTAGGCGGATAAAAATTACTTCACTAGGATTATTTGACAGAAACGAATTAGTATTTCTTAGTACATCTGCGAAGTTTTTATGTAGATAGTAATTGCCATGATGAATAGGAAAACTATCATTAGAGTGTCTGGCTCTAATGTCCAAAAAGCGAATACCTGCTTTAAACTGGGCGTGAAAGTCCATTGATTGAGTTTTTACATAACCTGCTCCTGCTATCATAGTAGTTGTGAATGTTGTGCTGTCATGTGTTCCAGGAATAGAAAGCTCACTAATTAAGGACGTGTCAGGTAACTTAGACATCCAGTTTGAATTGTCATACACATCGGATGTTGAGTCACTAAAAGAAACCTTTGCATAAACGGTAATAATATTTAGTCCCAGTGCTATTGTTAACGTATATAAAATATATTTTTTAAAGATTTTATTAAAACCTATCACAGCCACATTCCTTTAATTTATTTATTGGCCCATTCTATATTTCCGCGAATTTACTGAAGCATCATCAGAAATATATACTTTGATAATGAAACACGAAACCTACTAACTCTCACACCATCGCAACACTGCCTGTCAGACAACACTGGCCACTATCACGTGATTCATAACACCTTGAAAAAGACTTATTAACCTACATCTTCTGTTTCTGTAGATCTAACTCAGAACAAGACAAGTGCGATATATGACTAATGTACATCTAAAGTATTAACAAGTAGCAAAGCTATTTACAATATTTACAAAATAGTGTTCGCATACTACCAGGGAGGCCATTTAATAACTTAGATAATAGTTTTATTGTGTCCTTACGACACCCTAGCTCAACTTTATTAATTTTTAGTGGTTTACTAGCTTCCGAATAATTTGTAAGGAAGTATTATGGTAGACTCAATATCCCTTGAATCAGTCGCAGCAGCCTTTCAAGCCTGGCGAGAAAATCGTGTCCCCTCGGCAATCATGGGGTTACAGTAAATAACTTACACATTATACAGCTAATATCGTCTATCCAATCACCTACCCCCTCTAGTACGCTGCCTACATCAAATTAGCAGCCGTTTATCGTTGTAATGAAATCACCCAAAATCGAGACATTAACTGTCGAAGGCTTCGACCAATTACGCCTAGCCATTGAGCAGTCGAATTTAACAGAGGCACACAAAGCCTTAGTCATTGGTGTATTGGAGCTGTGTTTATGGCTCCAGCAAAAACTGACCTTCTCGCAAATTAGCATTAATAACCTTAAAAAGGCGTTTGGCATCCAATCAGAGAAGCGTTCTCGCGGTACAAAGCCACCAGAGACTGTTGATGCAGACGCACCGATTGAAGATGAGCCTAGCCAGGGTGACACGACAGGAAATACTGATAACATCCAGCCTAAACCAAAACCCGTAGCAGACAAGCCCAAGCGGCCTGGTCATGGTCAATTACACGCCAGTGCTTATACTGCGGCCGAAGTCATTGCGCTCAATCACCCTGATTATAAAGCTGGTGATCCTTGTCCCACACAGTGTGGAGGCAGGCTCTATGAAATCAAGACACCAGGTGTCTTTATCCGCATTGAAGGCGGCCAGTTATTCAATGCTTACCGCTATGAACAACAGCGGTTACGTTGTGCTTTGTGTGGTGAGCTACTTAAAGCGCCACGGTCTTCTAACATCACAGAGAAATACGACGAAAGAGCAAAAGCGATGGTTGCCGTTCTAAAGTATCAGCTAGGCTTACCTCTGTATCGACTAGCTCAATGGCAACAACAAACCGGTGTGCCCATTCCTGATACTACCCAATGGGGATTGATCCTGAATGTTTATCAAGTTGCTGCTTATATCTTCAATGCTCTGGTGACATTGGCTGCACAAAGCCCTTTATTCTTTCAGGATGATACGACAGTCAAAGTGCAATCAGTGATGACGGGTAAGGAGGTGAATCCTGATAAGCCAGATAAAAAAGGCACATTTACTACCGGTCTAGTGGCTGATCATCAAGGTCATCCTATCTATTTATTTTTCTCCGGGGTAAAACATGCCGGTGAAAATCTAACCGATGTATTAAATGAGCGAGAGGAGGATTTACCTATCCCGTTTCAAGCTTGCGATGCCTTATCCCAAAATAAAGTAGATAAAGCCTTAGAAACCATTGTTTGCCACTGTATTGTGCATGGACGACGAAAATTTGTTGAGCTTGAAGCCGATTACCCTGATGAGGCTAAAATCGTCTTGGATACTATTGGGCAAGTTTATGCTAACGAAGCCCATTGTAAAAAACATAAGCTACCCCCTAAAGACCGACTGGCTTATCACCAGGAA
This sequence comes from Spartinivicinus marinus, assembly GCF_026309355.1. Lineage (NCBI taxonomy): Bacteria > Pseudomonadati > Pseudomonadota > Gammaproteobacteria > Oceanospirillales > Zooshikellaceae > Spartinivicinus > Spartinivicinus marinus. Next base: position 144,760 of record NZ_JAPJZK010000002.1, on the reverse strand, counting down.
CATAGCAAGCCATTGATGGAAGAAATGAAGCAGTGGATGGAGCTGCAGCTGGCGGTAGAAGAACCTAAAACACCCTTAGCAAAAAGCTACCGCTACTGGCTTAAACGTTGGGACACCTTGACTCGGTTTTTAACCCGTGCTGGTGCACCATTGGATACCAATACAGTTGAGCGTGCTTTGAAGCTGGCGATTCGCATCAGGAAAAGCAGCTTATTCCACAAAACCCTCAATGGTGCCAAAGTGGGTAGTGAATTAATGAGTGTCATCCATACCGCTTTACAAAATGGCATTAACCCCATTGATTATTTAACGGTATTACAGCAACACCAGGAACAAGTGAAACAAGACCCCTTTGCGTGGTTACCCTGGAATTACCAACAAACCCTGTTATCAATTACAACACAAGAAGCATCATTAGCTGCATAAAAAATAATAAATACGCTCACTTAACAAATAATTAAGCCGCCACTGATTTCCAGTCTTCCGTGATAGAGGCCCGTTTGGGGTTGCCTTGGTATAATAGAATTTGCAGCTCTTTGGCACTGATTTTATAGGTGGTTTCTCCGGCTTTCGGCCACCACTTTAACTTGCCTTGAGAAAATCGCTTCATGCAGAGCCAAAACCCTTGTCCGTCATAGACTAATAATTTAACCGCATCTTTACGCCGGTTCGTAAACACAAAAATAGTCCCTGAATCGGCCTGCTCATTTAATTGCAATTGACACAGTGCAACTAAACTATTCATGCCTTTTCGGAAGTCGATGGGATTAACCGCTAATAATAAACGGTGTTGAGGCGTCAATTGCAGCATAATAATATTAGGCAATAAATCGAGAAATTAAGGCATCGACGGCTTCGGACGATAAATCATTGACCTTAAGGACAGTACCATCGGGTCGTGTAAACTCGACAGTCAGCACATTAGGCCAACAAAGGTCGGTTAACTCAGGATTTATTTCTTCTTTAATACCATCACAATCGACAGTCACAAATTCCTTAGCAGGCGATACAGTTTTTTTAATGGGCTTCACCTTACCCGTTAATTGTCGTTCTTTGCTCTCTAGCTGAGCACGAGAGATTTTTAGTGTTGTTAAAATCTTGGATAATTTATAATGCTCTTGCAGGGCAATGACATCCAACCAAAACGCTTTAGGAAATGGTCTCCGTGTACCTGGTCGTTGCCGCCAAGCATCAAACTTAGCTTTTACTGACTCTAATGTTAATGGTGGTTTAGTAGCAGTTGCTTCTTCTGACATGAGTATCCTCAACAAGGGTGATAACTGTTGAGGTTAGGCTATCAAAGGTTATTCCGGCTTGCACGCACGCCTACCGAGGGGACACGCTGTTTTTGCAAAGGCTTGAGGGGAGGGAGCAGGAAAACAGAGCACTGCGCACCCTGAGATCTGGGTGGTTGCGTTTTATGCACGGCAGAAGAGTTAGACCTAGCAGATGGTTTCAGTCAAAATACTACATGAGTAAATACGTTAATTGAGATGAATAGTTATTAGTTTTGAGAGGAAAATGGAAACTATTGTTTGTTACAGGCCGCTTGGTCAGAAAGAGTTGGATTTGGTAATTGAGAGTGACTATAAAAAATGGCCACCGCGCTTACCTGAGCAACCAATATTTTATCCAGTTACTAGTGAAGAATATGCAATTGAGCTTACTCAGTGGAATATTACTGACTTTGGTAAAGGTTATGTTTCCAGATTCTTAGTTAATAAAGAGTTTATGGACAAGTACCCTGTTAAAACTGTTGGAGCAAAACATCATACTGAGTGGTGGATTCCTGCTGAAGATTTGGAAGAGCTAAACAATAATATTGTAGGAAAAATTGAAATTATTGGTGAGTATGAATAAACGTAACTAGGTAAAAAATAGCACCTTAGTACACCATCTTAAATAAATATTTATTGCAAGTTATGCACTAAAACTCATGAATATTGAAGAAATAGAGAAAGCTATCCGTAAAATGGATAAGAAGCACCATATTTTCAAGTGGTTCTCTTTGGTGATGGGTATATGGCTTTTCTTATTACCAGTATTGCCAGATAGCTTTCCGTATTTAGATTGGCTAAGAGTTGAAGACCCTAATACTATATATACAATGATGGGTGTTTTCTCTGTTGCTTGGGCTATTGATAATTGGCGTACAACAAAAGAACTAAGAATTTTAAAGGCCACCTTAAAGATAGCTAAGAAAAATGCTTGGCTATTATCTAGCCTTTCCTCCACACCACCAACATCAGAGTAACGTTAATTAATAGCTATACGAAACTTATATGAAAGAATGGGATGAGGTTAAAGAAGAATTTGAAGCGGATGGTTCTCTGCGAGATATCTACGTAGAAGAGGTAAATATATCTGAATGGAACTCCTTTATTAGCGCAATTCTTCGTTCAAAATATCGAATAAAATTTATCCATGGAGACAGAGAGATATCTTTGCCAGAGGATTTTGGTAGCATTAAGAAGCTGCAATTAGAAGAGCCCACAACATTACATATTTGGGTAACAGACAAAACTCAATTGAATTGTCATTTTTTCATAGAGTCTGAAATTGAGTTAGATGTTTCACCTTACGATATACAAGATTCGGCTTCGTATAGCTCTCTAGTTAGTTTTTTAAAGTGGTTGGCAGCTTTACTTGGTAAGCAAGTTAAACTCACGCATGAAGGTATGCAAAACCAGGTAATATTAAGTGTCACAAACTAAATCGTTTAGCCTGCTCTCCATGACGCTCATTAGTAGTTAGGTTTTAAAGTAATGAACAATTTTACTTGGGTTTGTTTTGATTGCAGAGTTTCTTATAGGCGACCTAAAAAGCATAATGGCTCCGTTATCTGCTCTATATGTAAAGAAAATTGTTACAATATAGGGGATGCTACTCCTGTCCCGAAAAGACGTGAGACTAAGAAATGGCAACAATTACGAAAATCGTATTCTGATTTAGTTCGAAGCGGACTACCTTCGGAAATTGAAACTGTTCGCTTAAAGCATGATATCGAACAAGGTGAGGCAAGATTAGAGGTTTTGAGAAAATCGAAAAATCGAAAGGCTACTCTGAAAAAGATAGATAAATGCCTTAGACAAAGACACGATATGCGTAAAAAAACCTAATCGGGTAAGAGCTGGAATCTAGCTATTTTAAACCACCAACGTCATAGTGACGTTAATTAATAGTTAAATACTATGAGTAATCAACCACTTTCTAACTTAGTTCCTTATACTTGCTTCGGCTGTCGCAGCACATACAAACGTCCATTTGAAAAAGGTGTGTTTTATCGTAAGTGTCCTACTTGTGGGGGAGCGGCACTATGCATGGACATAAGGTTTCGTCCACCGAAAAAGTTAGATGACAAACAATGGAAAAAAGTAAAATATTTAGTGGATCATGGTTTTAACTTTCAAAAGGTATACCACAAAGAGGGGCCAATTTGGCACCGAGAGCGGTACCCACAAAATTTAGAACAAGCTAAAGAGTTCGTTATCAAGTTCAAGGACCAAGCGTATGACTTCAACATTATTTAGCCAGTTAAGAGCTGGTATCTAGTCAGCTGGTAGTGAATGAGCCAAACTAGTGATGAAAAGTTTTGAGCATATTTATTATCGATGAAGCATGCTTTTGCTCTTGGGCTACCACCATAGAGTTATGGAAAATATCAGTATAGGAAAAGGACGATGAATATAGATGAGCAATGTTGTTTAAATTATTTAAATAAGATTGGTATAAAGGAATACATATATGAGCCTTGTGGTAATAAAAAATTCCCCGATTTTATTGTGAATAATGACACTATTGTAGAAGCCACTAGGCTTACTCGTGTTCTAGAAAATGGAAAAAAAGTAAATAATATTCCAGTACAAGATAAGCTTGAAAAAATTACAGCAGAGATTGGAAACAAACAACTAGGTTATTCATGGTTTATATTTCTTACTTTTTCAAACTCCTGCACAAGGAGTATTGGAAAACTTGGCAAAAAAATCCGCAAAGAGCTAGATGACTTTGCCTCTAAAAAAGATAACTCAGAATATTACTTAATTGATGTCAGCAAAGACCTACAAATTGAGCTATATCTTTCTAGCGAAGTATTTGATAAAACATTTATTGTTGGAGGAATGGATAACATTGAAGGAGATACTGGCTGGTCTGGAGAAGTTTGTTCAAATAGTCTTCAATATAGCATTAATGATAAAACAGAAAAGCTAGAAAAATTTATTAATGATAAAAAAATAGATCATACTAATAAAAACTACTGGCTAGTACTAATTGACTTTATTCACGCTTTACAATACGACAGAATAAACGAAATAAGTGTGGAAAAAAAATATTGGAATAAGATAATAGTTCTTAACCCTGCAGACATAAGTAATAGCTACCAATGGTAAACTTTGTAAAAGATAAAGTATAGATTCAAGCTTCATCTCCACAATTGTTGCTGATAAGCATGATTCTCGCCTTATAACTATCCAGAAAACTGGTTAACTTTTGTATAAAAATTAACCAGTTTGCACTATGTAAATCAATCACTTAGGGTTTTGCTACATACTAAGTTCTCAATTTGTTACGCTGTCACGACATGCAACCCTTTTGAATTTAAAGGGCTGCATCGTTAGTGAAACTTTTTAGCTTAAAGCATAATCTTTTAATTTTTTTAGGGGGGTAGCTTTTACCTGCATGGTGGCAGGTTTGGCCTTAAACATCATTTCTTCACCCGTAAATGGATTGACCCCTTTACGAGCCTTAACTGCAGGTTTTTTCTTAGTCGTCACCTTCAGTAAACCAGGCAAAGTGAACTCACCACAACCACGCTTTTTAATATGCCTTTCAATCAGATCAGACAACTCATCCAATACCATTGATACTTCTTTTTTCGTTAGTCCTGTGTTTTCTGCTAGTTCGGCCAAAATTTGTGTCTTGGTGTAGCGCTCTTTAATTGCAGTTGGTTTTTTAGTTGTCATACTTTATGTCTCTTTATCTATAGTATTAAACGACACAGATAGTAGAAGAAACCTGGGAAGTACGCTAGGAAAACCACACTTACTTGCTTTCACCTTTGATAACTATCACTTTTATACACTAAGGTCACTTGCTAACGAACTGTTAACAGGGTTATCCACTATTTTTGTGGATAAAAACCAACCAGTCGGTTCATATCAGTTATGATTTGTCAGTATATCTGGTGTCATTTTTTAGGAACGGAGAGCTGTCAAGGCCATAAATCGTGGGGGCCCCGCTGGCGGGGTTCCGATTTTAGGCTCTCCGAGCCCTTGCGTGGATCATATAAATAATATACACCTCAATTGGTTGCTAGAATTGAAGATTTCAATTAACGACTTATGTTTAGTAACCCCTTTAAATCAAGTGTATTAAGCGATTAATTATCGATCCAATGGCGCTGGATAGGCTTTCTCCAGGTGTGCTGGCTTTTTGATCATTCCACGCAAAGACGCGTAGAGCCCTTTAATTTTGTCTATTATTTTAGTTAGGGCAGACATTGAGGCTGCAAGGCTTCTTCAACAGGTACGAAACCCGCAACCAGTAGTTAGTAAGCTTATATACCTAACCCTTTTTCATTATATAGAGCTTTCCACTCTTGCAGTTCTCTCTGGGATATTCCCATGCCACTGATACTAAACGGTTGTAAATTGTTTAAATCAAAAGCAATATCGGCCATAAATTTTACTTGATGCTCAGCAGGAATCTCTTGTTGTGTATACTGCTCCAACCGTTGTTTAAGGTGTATACCCACAAGCTTAGATATGACAACCTCTCCTATCAGACGCCGTCTATCGTCACGGTAAAGTACACGCAATGTATCAATGCCCATGGCTTCAGTTACAACGGAATATTGGGCACAACTACGCAAGTAGGAGTAAACATAAAGCTCAGCTAATGGCCTTACCTCATTGAGTTCATAGGTGACGATGACTGCAGTTGCATAGTTATCTTTATCCACATCAATAAATGATAAGGGTACAAGGTTATGCCTTACTAGAGGGATATTCGCACTTAGTCGGGCTGTCCGTTTGTTAACATCAATAAATGCCTGGAGATAGCTAATATGCACCAATAAGAAAAAACTTTGCTCAAACGGGTCTTCTATTGCAGCAGCTTTGGCAATAAGTTTTTCCATCTGATCTGAAAGACGCTGTTGTCCTTCCATAGGTATGTAGGTGGTAGATGAAACTCGTACAGCATCTTGTCGTATATGGCCCGCTGTACCAGGAGCGACTAAGCCATCTGCCAACAAGTAATGCAATGTCTGAATATTCTCTACATTAATTTGTAGACGATTAATGCCGTCAACCAGAAACTGTATTGCATCCTTGTGGTTTAAAAGCATGACTTTTTCAGCATCAATTTTGCCTGTAGCGGCTGTACCTTCTAGTAGCAACTTTTGAGTATCAACTAATGAGTAGGTATTTCCTTCTAGGCGTGAGGAATGGTAAGACAAGTCAATTAATAGCCGATTAAATATTTTTCGAGCATAAGTCCCAGCAGGTAGCTCTTTGTTTAACCTCTGTCCTGTGTTATGGAGTTGTGTGCGTTCCATTTCTGTAAGGTAAAATGTTTCGTTAGGTAAATAAGCCTCTAACCAAGCAAGTTTGTAGGTGCATGGTGTTCGCTGAAATAGAGGTTTATGCACTTCAGCTATAAGTTGTAGGCTGTGGGTTGAATAGTTGAAGCCAGCCCCCGAAGCACTGGTTATCGGTTGTTCTTGAGCCTCAGTTGGCTGAGCATAGAAGTAACGCCGTCCTTTATGCTCACCTTTTGCATGAACTTTACCTTCACTGACTAATTGAGCAAGATAACGCCGTAGGGTACGCTCAGGAATATCTAAGCCTTCTTTGATCTCACCAAACGCCACTGGAGCGGTGAACTGTTTAAGATGCTCTATGATGTCACTTTTTCGCATAGACAGTCTATATATCGGCACTTATCGGCCACTATTAAAGCATAAAAAACTAATATCGGCCACTTATCGGCCAAAAAATGTCTTAGTGGCCAGTTGAGGTTCCAGAATTTGGCCGATTCTTGATGTTATCGGCTGGTTTTGAATGGACTACAGGGGAATTGGGTTAAGGATGGAGCATTGAGGGGTTCTGAGAGTTTGGTGGTTAAACTGTGTACACGGCAGAAGGAGTAAAATCTATAATGAATATTGAATCAACTTAAGCATCAGAGTGACGTACATTAATAATTCGATTCACTAATGGGTATATTCTACATAGCTTAAGGTTTATTAAGAAATTATGACTCTTAGGAAAATATTATATCTTATATTTGCTTCATTAGTTCTTGTAGGCACAAGCAGTTATTCAGAAGAACTCTTAATTACCGGGAATGCTTTTAAGAAACCAAAGATTTGGAAGGAGGGTAAAGAATCTAAAGGCATTTTGGTAGACATTATGAAATATGCTGGCAAAAAAATGGACCTTGAGTTCAAAGTTGAACTCTATCCTTGGGCAAGAGCTTATCATTATGCTTCTAATGGAAAGGTTGGAATCGTCGGATTGTCCATAACACAGGAGCGGTTGAAGATTTTTGACTACTCAGTCCCCCTGTATTATGACGAAGTAATTCTTGTGGTCAAGCGCGGTAATGAATTTAAGTTTGAGAACAACGAGGACTTAAGAGGCAAGATAGTTGGTGCTTGTAGAGGATGCAGTTTTGGTCCTGAATATGAGAAAGCAAAGAAATATTTTAAACTTAGCCCAGACGAAAATAATATCCAACGGTTAATAAAATTATTAAAAGGGCGGATCGAGGTCGCAGTTTTTAGTCCTGGCGAGGCTGCTTTGAATTCTGTAATTAACAAAGCAAATGACTTAACAAGAGATCAATTCTCTATCCTTGATAAACCTATTACTAGAGATCCGAATTATTTAGCTTTTGCAAAAAAGCTAAACATGAAAGATTTTTTATCTGAGTTTAATAAAGTGATAAAAAAGGGCTATGACTCAGGAGCAATTCAAAAGATTATAGAAAAGTATTGAGATCCAACTGAATGCATGCTGATATCTAGCCAGCTCGCCCACCCCACCCTGCACTAGCCAGAGTGTGGGATTCCTCTCTATCTAATTTGATCAAACTACAACCAAACTGTCATATACTCCCAGATAACTACCACTAATTGTGATTATCGGAAGTTTTTAGGAAAGCTTGAGGGAGGGAGCAGGAAAACAGAGCACTGAGCAGCATTGAGAGCCAGGTGGTTTAGTTTTGTGCACATTAAAATTAGACCATATTGCGTTTTTCAGTCAGAATACAGTGTCCATAGATTGATCAATGTAATTTTAATTAAGTTAGGTATGTGAGTAGTAAAATGAGATATTTATTAGCAGTTTTCTCTGTGATAGTGATGAGCAAAATCCAAGCACAAGAAATAGTAGTCAATAAAGGAAAATACTCTGATTACTACCATATGATGTACAAACTAGAAAGTGGGAAATATAAAATAAATTCGAACTATGGATTTAATGAAGGTGGTCAGTTTGAAGTACTAGTACCTAAACAATATTTTTCTGTACCTGCTCCAAACTGTAAGGAAAATATAATTATTAGAATGCCTTGGTCTGATAATGAAACTAAGAAGCAAGCTTTGTATAAAAAGTTAGTTGCTCAAAAGGAAGTAAACGTTGTTTTGGAGTTAAACCCTTATATTAACTTAGTTAACAAAAAACCACTTAAAGTGGAGCTTCAGTATTGTAATGTATTTTTCAGGCATCGATCTGGTGATTACTACGATAGTTTATAATTCATATAATCAAAATAGATCAACCTACAACCAAACTGTCATATATTTCCCGGTAACTGCCGCTAAGTAGAAGAGTTATCGGCGGGTTTTGGAAAGGGAGCAGAGTGCATTCGTAGGGAAAGGAGACAAGAGGGTAGTTGTTAAACGATGATGACTATTAACTGTTAGTGTAACTGACAACAAATGGAGTTCTTTTCGCGTTCTTTTACCAACTTATGGTGAAAACGACACGCAGATCAACTACATTCATATTAGCTCTATACTCATTATGTCGATACTAAGAAACTACATATTACTCCATGTATAAGATAAAAATTTTTCTATTAAAGGCAACTATGCTACTTGCTTTAACATCAGTTACTACTTTTGGATCACCAAACTCAGACCCAATGGTGTATATCTACCCGAAACCACATTCAGCAACAGATACTCGAAGACAAGAAGTTATCGCCTTGATACTCGAAGCATTAAATAGAACTGAAGCTAAATATGGAAAATATATACTTAAACCATCATCAGATTATATAAACGAACTTAGAGTTATTGATCTACTAAAAAAAAGTGAAAACCAACTAGTGACAGTTGCTTGGCTGGATACTACGAAGACTCTCGAAGAAGACTTGTTACCTGTGTATATACCAATTCAAAAAGGTATTGTTGGTTACCGAATTTTTTTAATTAGAAAAGAAGATGAAAATAAATTTAGTAAAGTAAAATCTATCGAAGACTTGAGAAAATATACGAATGGGCTTGGCCATACTTGGGTAAATCGGAACATCATGGAGCTAAATAACCTTCCTTATATTTCAAGTCCAACTTACGAAGGTTTATTTCATATGCTTAATAGTAAGCGATTCGACTACTATTCAAGAGGAATTAATGAAGCCTTTCCTGAGTTAGAAGCAAGGAAAAATTTACTTCCAGAACTTATTGTAGAGAAAAAACTTGCTTTACATTACACTAAACCAAGCTATTTATTTACTTCAAAACAAAATATAAAACTAAATAATAGACTCTATGAAGGTTTATCAATTTTATTAAAAGATGGCACCTTTGATAGGATATTTTGTGAAGTGAATGGTGATGCAATAAGAAAAACTAATTTAAAAGAACGAACTATCATAAAGCTTAAAAGTCCATTTTTATTTAAAACAACACCAATTGAAAGAAAGGAATTATGGTTTAGTGAAAATAACCAAGTCTGTATGTGATACGCTCATATTCAGAAATATAACCAGCTCTTTCCAAAGCAAAAAACTGGTTAACTTTTGTATAAAAGATAGTGAGTTTACGCTATAAAAATCAATCACATAGGACTTTGCTACACAACTAGTTTTAGAGCCCACGATTGCAATGTTTCTTTAGGATAAGCAGGCTTAATATTTGTGATTAAAGATTATTAATAGACTAAAAATTGACCTCCTCGCTTCTTTTGCTAGGTTATGCGACCCTACTATTGGTCCATAACAGTAATAGGGTGTTTGGAGAGCTGATCCTCTAGCCCTCTATTCACTAAGTATAAACTGCCTATGCGACAGATAACTTAATAGAAAATTTTGGTAGAAACGTTAACGATTTCTAAGCTGCCTATGCGGCAGATAGCTACCAAACAGTTAGCCAGCCTACATGCAAATTTTCTAAGCTGCCTATGCGGCAGATAGCTATTAGCTGTAAATACAACTCCTACAGTTCTATTTCTAAGCTGCCTATGCGGCAGATAGCCCTCAGTTATTTGTCAAGCATAAAGGAAGGGATTTCTAAGCTGCCTATACGGCAGATAACAACACATAGTCAATACCAGTAACAAGGCAATATTTCTAAGCTGCCTATACGGCAGATAACACTGACCTAATACCAAATCCCAGTCATTGGCTTTTCTAAGCTGCCTATACGGCAGATAACCACACGACCATAGTCGTCTTTGGCTTTGTAATTTTCTAAGCTGCCTATACGGCAGATAACCTTTGTCAGCTGGTAGTGGGTCCACTGAAACATTTCTAAGCTGCCTATACGGCAGATAACGACAGCCCCATGGATGCACGCCATGCAGCCATTTTCTAAGCTGCCTATACGGCAGATAACTCATACACATCAACATCATCCAGGCTGGGAAATTTCTAAGCTGCCTATACGGCAGATAACAGTCATCACTTGATGTTAAGTGACTAACTTTCAAACAAAAACATCAAATCCACCTGGAAAACCTTCCATTTCTAAATAAAAATAAAAGTGCCTTAAAATCAAGTTGTTAAAGAGCAGCAGCTAAAACGAAGTATTGAGGTTAGTTTACTTAAGCTGTATAGCAAAAGCGACGACGGTATATGAGTTGATAATTGTATTATTCCCAGCCATTATGTTTCTTAGTCGCACCTAACCAGAAGTGGTATGAAATCTGTAATAGTGTTTGACCATTATTCTCAAACTCAAATCCAAGCAACATTTGTCGGGTATAATCATCGTCATTATCCTGATAAAGAAGAGACTTCAATGATTGATATTCATCTTCAATCTGAGCGGATGAAAATAGTTGCTGTAACAGCAGTCTGTTCTCATTAACATTCATTTTTAAGTTTATTGCACTATTTGCTGATACTGGATTACCCTGCTGCTTGCCTGATGTTTTCACTATTATTTGCCACCAATCATCCTGATTGTCACACCAATACAAGATTTTATTCCGGTGCTGCCGAAAAGGGTTGCCCTTACTGTGCCGATCATTGGCAGCCAATAGTGGATCATTACACCAGTCTACTAAGTTATATCCTTCAGCCTTTTTAAGGTCTTGGTCACAGGTGCGAGCGTTTGATGTGGTGTGTAAATAATCATACTGTCGTTGATGCTCAAGCGCCGTAATTTCCGCCTCAGATGAAGAGGGAATGGCTAAGTTATAACGTGCATCTAGTTTTTCCTGCCAACTTTTTGGGTAAAGTGCTTCGGCTTGCTTGGTTGAAAGTTCATAATGTTTTTTGGTCTCTACCCCTGGGTTTTGGTAAACCACGCTGCCAGTTGGATTGAGCCAATATTGAATAACGGTTGGCAGTAGTATTATGTTTGATTCAGTTATCAGTAAATCACGATGGCGCAGTATGCGTCCTCCACATTGCACAACAGATCGGGTCGATGACGGTTCTAGTATGCCCCAATCAAAGTCATGATCACGACCTACCTCTTCAACACCCGTTGCTACTACCATAATCAAGACTTGCTCCGCTTCGGTATTATCTAATAATTGACGAATTAATGGTTCATCCCAAAGCGCGTCTGGTTTTTTACGGTGAAGTGCTTGATCTAACCATTTTTCAGTATGCATACGTGCAAGCCCAGGTAGGCGTGCATGATAACAAACCACTTGATGCTCCCAGCCTGAGCCGCTATTCACATCAGTTAACTGACTACTTAGATACCAACAAGAAGATACATGGCTTACTCGAATTAAACCAATCGATAATTTTTTTCCTGTTTTCGGATCTGTTTGAGCAAAGCGTTGATGGAGAGTTTGTGCCGCCTGATATAGTAAATTTGGCAGCATGGGTAATGTAAAATTATCAGGTACCTTTAGCCACTCTACCTTTCGTTTTGCTGGCTGCTGGTCCATATGGGTAATGAGCTTCTGACTGTGCTTAGCATGAATAGTGTTGAATTTCTTTAGAGCTTTATGGTCATCGTCATCATTAATCCAGTGGGTTTTACAAAGCGTACTGAGATGACTAAACCAGCCGACAGCTACTTGTGGTTTTGTGATCTCTAAACGATGGCAGTAGTGTAAATAGCCCGCTCGGTAAGCACTAAACATGGCAGAGGCAATCGATGGTGATAAAGTAGCAGAAGATAACAACACCCGCCGGCCAGCTAACCCAGATAAATACACTAACTTACCTAATACGACGAGGGCGGTTTCATCGAAGTTATCAACCTCATCAATAACTAAATCAGCAGACAATAGCCGCAGCATTGCAATTAAATGGCTGCCCCTTCGGGCATCAGCTGCAGCGGCCAGGTAGTCAGCAGTGCAAACTACAACTGGGCTAGCTAATAGTTTTTGCTGTTTAATTTTTTTGTCTAATAAGATTGATAACGCTTGAGGCAGTAAATGCACGTCAGGGTCACCATCAACCATTAATCCCTCTTCATTTTCTGCAGCAAGGCTTTCACTGCCCTGAGCACAGCTCTCTTCATACTTCATAAGTCGTTTAATAAAAGACTCGCCGACTAAGACAGTTAATTGAGCTGAAGCTAATTCTAATTCTTTACGATACACCTGGCCGGTTTGTAAGGTAAGGCTCCGCAGCCCAATGATTACCGTGTAGCGCAATTCAGGTGAAATGGTAGCCATAATACGTGCGCAGCCACGGGTTTTACCATAACCAGTACCGGCTTGTACTAGGCCAATAAATCCAGCATTTTCCCCTGCTTTGTTTACCGACTTAACGGCATTACAGGCACTATCTTGCCAAGCATAAACAGAATGTTTTGGCTCACAAGGCTGACTACGCAGAGGGGCAGGCAAGTCAGTCTTTTCAATGGCGGGTAATGACAGGTTTGGCTGCCAAAGTGATCGCGTCATACTGGATGCTTGCTTACCAACATTAAATAAGTGATTACCTAATAAGGCGCCGGGGGACGTTTCTTTTCCTTTTGCTGTATTCGCGAGTAATGATAGAGGGCTATTACTCTCTAGGTTATCGCCACGATTATCTTTAGCTGATACGGCATGGTCTGCGCACATCATGCCGGTTCGGCTGTAATGTATTATTGTGGTAAGAAAGGTTTGCTGCCACTGGGGATCTTGCAGTAGAGCCTGATGGTTAGTCAGCCAGTGTTGTATTTTCTGAATACAGTGCGCCACGCCCTTAAGCCATTGTTGGTCTTGCTCCCAAAAACGCTGCTCAGTATCTGCCGGGCGTAAATTATTATGTAAGTCGTCTTTATCATTCTCTTGTTCAGAGGAGCTACCATTAACATGGTTTTTACACGTCAGAATGATTTTGTTTGACTGGCTATCTTTGTATTTTCCGAAGGGGACACGATGGTGGCTTACAATGAGCCATAGCCATGCCCATAATAGTGGCGCTTGGAGAGTCTTTATAGGCAAGGGAAGTGGTGACTCATGGGATTGATCTATGTCTACAAGCCACCCGCCGTCTTCTACCAGCTGAGAAAAATAAGCCGATAATTGCTGCTTATTACTTAAAGCATTAACCCAGGATTCATCATTTTTTGGCCATGTTTTCACTTGGCAAACTTTTTTTACTAACGCTTTAACTAATACTGTTGACAGTAATTCATGGCGAACAGGGTCAGTGATTCGTTGCTGATTGCCTTGTATGGCGGCCTGCAGTTTTTCTTGAAAAAAAGCATTATCCTTGCCGATATCATGAAAAAAACCGGCTAGCTCGGATAAATAAGCACAAAGTCGTTGCATTGGAGACGCTTGTTTTGGAATATTAAGTACATCTTGCTGAGTAGTTGAAAATGCAAAAATACCATCGGCATTAAAATGCTTTCGACTACCCACCACCCATAATAATGCTGTCCGTGTGCGTCCCAGTACACGATGACAGGCAACAGCCATATGCCGAGAGCTGGCTTGTCGTAATAATGAGTGAATATGTTGTAGCCCCTCTTCACTCATATGGGTAAGCCAAGTCCGTTGACCTATTTGATTGGCATATTGATTAAGTATTTTTCGTGTTCGCTTGAGAGCCTTATGCTCACACTCACTGACAAAAATGACAATCACCAGTCCATCTCCGTTACAGCTTTAATGTGGTCAAATAAAAAACGGAGCGTTTTGGTTTGATCAAAAAATGCAATACAGCGATTACGCATCTGTTGATCAGATTCTTGATTGGCGGCAGAGATAAATGCATTAGGTAAAATGGTGGCGTCTTTGATCATATCGGCCACATCAAACACTAATGCACCACGCCGTGTCATACCATGAGCCACTGGTAAAGAATGCGGAATGCCCAATACCCATAAAACTGTTGCTGCTAGCCCATAAGCCAGGTAATTACCGTGGTCCAAGTAACGGTTAAAGCGGTCACCTGTTTCACCACTACCGGGCTTACGCTCAAAATGATGTCCACCGGTTATTTCAGCGGCAATACGATAGAGCTGACGAGCAAAATTAGCTTCATAGCCCATTAGGGTTTGGCCATTGGTGGCGCATAATATTTGAGTTTGGTAATGATGAATAACTGCATTCAAATCAACTTTTTCAAATGCATCTAACTTACGCCAACTGTCTTCTAAAAAGCTGCAGCGTTGTTGTTGAAAATATTGATAGACCTTTAAACGGTTGGCAGTGGATTGCCACATTTTAACCCAAGCTTGTAAATATTGTGTTGGTCGATATTCATTTTGAGAAGCTAAAAATAAAGGTGTTCCACCTCCACCAGTAAATCCTAATAATACACCCGCTTCGGCTAACAGCCGAGTAGCCGGCTGTGTAATTGAGGTGCCAGTACCTAATAGCAATACATTGGTATTAGCATAAGGAATAGCAAAATATTTTTGAAAGCCATCCTTTTGTTGTACATAAGTAAGTTGTTCATCTTTTACCATCACTCGGCAGTGTTCGAGTAAGTATAAGCCTTGGCGATGTGAGGGTAATAAACTCATAGAACATCCTTGTATAAAAAGTAGTACCTGCCTATGCGGCAGCTGATTTAACTATAAAACACAACAAATAGACTTCTAAGCTATCTTTGCGATAGTAAATAATTACAAATAAAATAATAATTCCTCTATATGTTGAGTTTAAAAGATAATACTGATAACGTATTTCAAAGACAAGTAGATAAAATGATTTTTACTATGAAACAAGCATCCAGTGTTTTGTTTAATGCTAAGGAGTTAGCGGACTTAGTCAGTCGTTTTGATAAGTCACCACCGCCTAACATTACTAAAATTGAGTTAACTCAATTTATTGTTGTATTAATCAATGCCACGATTTATAAATGTAAAAAAAATAATGAGCGCTTACACGATCGTGAATTAGCTAAGGAGTTTTTATGCAATGAGAAGTCATTAGATACATTATTAAGCACAATTGAATTAGTAGGTACACACAATCTAAAGTGTCCAAATGCAAGTGTCAGTCAGGGTGCTGCTGTCGACCTTGATTTAGAGCATAAAGCAGTTGCTACTATACCTTACGTACACTCAATCAGTACCCATACAGCGCGATTGGTTAGCGGAGCGGGTAATGCCTCTAATGCAGGTTATATTCGGCTATTAGCCCAAGAGTTTTGTGTGGATGGAGCGTTACTGTCTTTAGTGCAGTGTTTTGCCCAGGGCGTAGAACCAGTAGTTAGTATTCTAAAAACACTGGGGCTTGAAGAGCATTGGTGTGAAAAGTTGCAGCTAAAAGCACAACAATATTGGTCTCAATCGAAAGATTCTCGGCCTGTTGACCGCTTTGCTAAGCAGGTATTTTGGCCGATTCGTGATGGAGATGGGTTTCAAGATATTTTAATCACACCAGTAGTCCCTTTTGGTTTTACCCGAGAGTTACATCATCGGTTAAATGAGCGGCGTTTTAGCAATAAAAAAGAAGATGGTAAAGCAGTAGAAAAAGAGCAGAAAAAAAATCAATATTTTACTGTATTGGATGTAAAGATTGGTGGCTCAAACCCGATTAATACTG
Source organism: Spartinivicinus marinus (assembly GCF_026309355.1). NCBI lineage: Bacteria > Pseudomonadati > Pseudomonadota > Gammaproteobacteria > Oceanospirillales > Zooshikellaceae > Spartinivicinus > Spartinivicinus marinus. The sequence goes on along the minus strand of NZ_JAPJZK010000002.1, from coordinate 128,348 downwards.
GCCCATTTAGTTCTGAAATAGGCGGCAAATACAAACATTTTATTGCTAATATGCCAATGCCTGTATCATCAGGTCAGCAGTCAAAACTATGGTTTCAATTAACATGCTGCAAAGACAGTATATTTGAATTGTCTCGTCGAAAACCATTAGATGCTAGTGCTTTAATGAACCCAGGGTCAAAGGACATGCCTGATCGGCACCGTCGAGCTTACCATCGACAATCTGCCATTAATTTAGTATCACAATTATTTCATCGTATTTTAAAGGTAAAAGAAGCATTACATCAGTTGCCGGTTGACGAGCATATACAAAAACTCTCTCATTTACCCGATGATGAGCAAGCTTGGTTATTAGAAACTTTAGCTAAAAATAAATTGCTATCTGTCAAAGAAAAAGCTGACCAAGTGATGCAAGAAGCTCGTTATATTAATGGCAAAGAGGCTGCTGTATTGGGAGATAGCGATCGTAAAATAATGAATCATGCGTTGAATGAATGGTGGGAGGCAAACTAATGGAATTTGCAGGTTATTTATTTTTGCCGTCTTTATCAATTGAACAAGCCAACGCCGAAGCCAATATGTATATTGCCGGATTTCCTGCCCTAACAGCATTTACAGGATTTGGTCATTGGTTGGAATTAAACTGGTTGAAAGACGTAGCCAGTCAACATGAGTTGGAAACCCTGCAGATTCGTGGTGTTTCCATTATTGGTCATCAGCTATCCCTTATTCCAGGACAAAGCAAGTGCCCGCCGGCACTTCATGGCAAAGCACCCACTAAACCAAAATCCATGAACCCACCGATTGTTCAGGAGCTGAAAGTAGACTTACGTCTGTCATTGGTACTGTCCGTTTGGATGGATGAAGATGAAGAGCCCTGTGAAGTGGACTCTGCGATTAAAGAGCAACTAGCACAGTTAAATGGACTATTGGTGAAGACGCCTTTAGCGGGTGGTCGCGTTATTAAACATGGCCATATTGCGTGGTGCAATTCTTCTCAAAAGCTGACAGAACAGCTAAAAAAGATCGGTAACGGTTGGTTATTGTGTAATCGAAAAGAACTGCTCATGCCAGAAGATGACGGTGATGAGCAGGACAGTTTAGACCGGCTATTGGATGTACTGGCATTAAATAAAAACGATGATGGGCAATACACGCGAAATCAACCAGGCTGGATAATCCCTACCGCGATTGGATACCGTTTAATTGAGTCACCTAAAAATCGGACGGGTACACGACAGCCGTTGCCTCACGCCTATGCAGAGCCAGTTACCTCCGTGGCACAGTGGCGCTATTTATCAAGCCATAGCAAAAACAATTTAGATTTAAAAAATATGCAAGCGATTTGGCAGCATACCTATGATGCCAACAACCGTTTATTGACTGTTGATACTACTGAATAGCCCGATATTGAAAAAGGAAGCAGAATAATGGCTAAGTTTGAATTACCCACCATGCTCAATTATACCCGTTCGATTATCCCTTCTAACGGTGTATTTACGTGTTTAACCAATGAAGAAAAAGAGTTACCCGTATTCGTCACCAGCCAAACGGTACGTGGCACAATATCCAATTACGCAGGTATTGGTCGTTCAGGTAAAACCAGCGACAACGAACAAGTTAAATTGTTAGATATTAATAATGCCAATATTAAAGCAATTGATGTCTGTTATTTGCCAGAAAATGCATCGGTTTTTAAATTAAAATTTAGTCTCACGTTTGCTGGCCATTCATCGGCGCCAGGTGCTTGTAACAATCCTGATTACTTTGAACAGTTAGAGTCATTTGCTGCGCTTTATAAAGAAAAAAATGGCTATACAGAACTGGCTAAACGGTATTTAACCAATATTATTAATGGTCGCTGGATGTGGCGGAACCGTTACGCCACTAATAAGCAAGTGGCCATTCAGCTGAACGAGACAACATTTGTATTTGATGTGAATAGTGCGCTAGATACAGATTACAGTGACTATGAAGGGTTTGGTGAGTTAACCCAGCAAATTAGCCAATCGCTCAGTGATACAACCCCTCCACTCAGGCTACAAGTGTCAGGCACAGGAAATCTGGGTTTTGGTCAAGAGGTATACCCGAGCCAAGAGTTTGTCGATAGTAAAGAAAACAAGAAAGGTAAGGTACTTGCCTCACAACTTTATGGCAATACTGGTCAGCGGCAAGCCACTATGCATAGCCAAAAGATCGGTAATGCGATACGCACGATTGATACCTGGCATAAAAAAGCAGATAGCTATGGAGCTATTGCCGTAGAGCCTTATGGGGTTGTGCAACAAAGAGCTGAAGCAGTACGACTGCCTTCCAATAAAGACGACCTTTACCATCACTTAACCTACTTGACTGCACTGATTGAATCACTGCAAAGCGAAGAAGCGATAGCTGATTCAGCTCATTATGTGATGGCTTGCCTGATACGTGGTGGCGTATTTAGTGGAGAAAGCAAAAAAGATAAAAAGAAATAAAGGAGGGGGGCCATGCAGTTAAGCCATTATGTTGACGTAGATATTATCACTCCAGCAAACGAAACAGGTTGGATGATGGGTAAAGTCATGCGACAGTTGCATGGTTACTTATCTGCCAATGAAATAAATACCATTGGCGTTGCATTTCCAGAATTAAAAAATAATCATCCAGGTAATCAACTGCGAATATTTGGTGATCAAACTGCTCTAGCAAGGCTAATTAAGGGTTCAAATTTACTCTTTTTACAAGAATCTGGTGGTATCAAGTTAATCCAGTGTTTGAATACACCTGAAGTTAATACCTTTGTTAGCTACAGACGGAGCCAACGTGCGGATCGAGGTAGCCCAAAAGGCCTAAAAAAAGGACAAGAGCGCTTCATTCAATATCTAAAAAATAAAGGCATTGAGCCTGATCAAACCATTTTAAAAGCACGTGCTCATCGGTGGCATAAGGAGTATCAAGCTGAGCGAGCATTTCTATCGATTGGCAGCAAAAGCACAGGCCAGCAATTTCAGCTGTGTATACAGCAAACTCTTTCTAGCAAACCCACTGAAGGCTATTTCTCTAGCTATGGGCTAAGCAAGAGTGGAACAACGCTACCTTACTTCTAGCAAACCTTCGTTTGTATAGGTGCTCTTTAACAGACTGATATTAAAGCATTTTTATTCTCTCTGGGAAAAGGAAGGTTTTTCCAGTGGATTTGATGTTTTTGTTTAAAGATGAGTCACTTAGCATCAAGTGATAACCGTTATCTGCCGCATAGGCAGCTTAGAAAAGCACTAAGAAGTGCTGCAACAACATTCTTTTGTTATCTGCCGCATAGGCAGCTTAGAAATTGTTAATCATCATCAGATAGTGTGGGTTTTTGTTATCTGCCGCATAGGCAGCTTAGAAAAGCCAAAGTGGTCAGAAATGTTCGATGACGATGTTATCTGCCGCATAGGCAGCTTAGAAATACTAACGCAGCTACCGCAGCAATTACCCAACGTTATCTGCCGCATAGGCAGCTTAGAAATTACAGCAGGTTTGCGAAAAAATGGACTTTGCTGTTATCTGCCGCATAGGCAGCTTAGAAAAATAAAGGAAGAAAGGAAAGCCGCGCTTAAAGGTTATCTGCCGCATAGGCAGCTTAGAAATATTGTCTTGTTGCTGGTATTGACTATGTATTGTTATCTGCCGCATAGGCAGCTTAGAAATAACACCAAATCCCAATCATTAGCTGGAATAGGTTATCTGCCGCATAGGCAGCTTAGAAAATGATAATATAGTTACCACGCTGTAATGTTGGGTTATCTGCCGCATAGGCAGCTTAGAAATTGTTAATCATTAATTTACGCATATCTTTTGCGTTATCTGCCGCATAGGCAGCTTAGAAATTATTGGCTGGGGAGTAGCTTTACACCGTTAAGTTATCTGCCGCATAGGCAGCTTAGAAAAATCAGTTGCTCTTGTGAGATTTGCGCTTGCTGTTATCTGCCGCATAGGCAGCTTAGAAACATTCATTTAAAATCACAAGCTAAAGGTGTTAGTTATCTGCCGCATAGGCAGCTTAGAAATGTTTATGCAAAGATTGCAACAATTATTGGTAGTTATCTGCCGCATAGGCAGCTTAGAAATTTCAAACTTTGAGGACTCATATGGACATAGCGTTATCTGCCGCATAGGCAGCTTAGAAACTTTGGAGTCCGCGCACTAGATGTCACAACAAGTTATCTGCCGCATAGGCAGCTTAGAAATTTTAAATACATTTTATAGCGATTAATAAATAGTTATCTGCCGCATAGGCAGCTTAGAAACTCCTAGTACAGTAGTACCGCCTCAGCACTCAGTTATCTGCCGCATAGGCAGCTTAGAAATATAGAGCTATGTGTCTTCTTCTTCACATGTTGTTATCTGCCGCATAGGCAGCTTAGAAATCTCGAAATTCCTGACCAGCCAAAGTGGTCAGGTTATCTGCCGCATAGGCAGCTTAGAAATTTGACGCCGGTTTCCTTTGGGATGGTGCCACGTTATCTGCAGCATAGGCAGCTTAGAAATATGTGGTGAATTATGAGGATTATCACTAATGGTTATCTGCCGCATAGGCAGCTTAGAAAAATCTTGAGAGACTCGCCTATTCTTCGCGTAAGTTATCTGCCGCATAGGCAGCTTAGATAAGCTGGTGTTGGTAATAGAGCAAAGCCTCCCGGTTATCTGCCGCATAGGCAGCTTAGAAAATTACTAAATGAAAATGGTGATAAAAATAACGTTCTCTACCATTTTATCATCGTTGGTGAGTGAGCAATTAAATGACTGATATTAAAGTATACTTTGGGAGTATCCACTTAACCTTTTGAGGTAAGTTGCTTATGGTTGAGTCGTAAGATAACTAAGATTAGCTCTAAAAAACTGGCTTAATTCCACTCGCGGCTCCCTTTGCAAGCATGTGTTCCGTCTTCAACTCTGACCTCAACTGTTTCACCCTAGTTGGGGTTTAGCCATATCAATATAAACCCCAACAGTTAGAAAAAAAGACTGTCTTATTGTGACTGCTTCCCTATCCAGTACTGAGCTTATTTCATTAAATATTTAGCGCTTTTGATAAAGGAATTTGTTCATTATGCTCCACCCTAACTCAAATACCTATATTCTCGAAATTCGTCACCGAGATCGGCCTGATCAGTCTCCTATTGCTCATTTGCTGGTAGAACGCGAGGAGAAATATCGATATTCCCAAGATAATGAGATAATGGACGCTGTGATAAAGCTTCGTTATCAACGGCTTGGTCCCCATCGTCCAGGTCTAGAAAGTAAGGGGTATTTTTGTGGATGCTACTCAAAGCGTTATAACCGTGCTTCATTAACTGCCAGCTTGCCATTTGAAAGTGGAGGCGTTTTTCTGGATCTATCTGGGCTTCATGGCCAGCGTATAGGAACCTATCTTCTCAATACTATTGTTGAGTGGCTACAACAATGGCCTGATGCATCGGTGAACACAATCGAGTTAGTTGAGGGCCAAGGTCATGGTTCCAATAAACTACGACGAAACCGGTTGTATGAGCAGTTTGGAATTGAGTTTGATTTTACAAGTTCAAAGCAACAAGCTGGTCATTCACGGCCTATTCATGTTGGCCAATTAACCCCTGTGACAGCTTGGAAAGCCAATATTACCGAACGTTCGCTTACAGATTATATGAGGGAAATTCTCGCTGAAAAGCAACATCTATCTGAGGAGTTTGGTTATACTGACCGCCTATTAAAAAGTTACAAAGTGAGATACCGTCAAGCCGAAGCTAGACCACTATGGTTTGCAGTTAAAACCCTCTATCGTCGCCATCGGGATTTACTTTGGAGTAGTAGTTTTTTTGCGGTGATTGCAGCGGTTCTTTGGGTGAAATGGAAAAGCTTGGGGTAATTTAATCAGCTTCAATGCTAAAAGTGTCTCCTATTGGTGTAGGTGATCCTGGTCTTTCTATCGGAAGAGCCCATAGGGATTCATAAAGCACTGGCTGTAAGCGTGATTCAAAGCGCTGCGTATCTTGGATTAATGGGCTTAACCAGTCGTGCGCAATCTCTGGCTGATTGATCGGAAGCATTAAAGGTAGTGAGTTTTTGTGAATGCCTTTTAGTTTGGGGTGGCCTGGCAAGGTGATGATTGAAGCTGAAAAGCAATGCTCACCCGTCTTAGAGTGTGTCCACGCTCGATAGATGCCGCCGAATGCAATCATACCCCTGTCAGGTTTGAGCAGGTGATAGTAGCGTTTGCCTTTAGGCCCATCGCCCTCCACAAAGTGAGTTGCAGGAATAATACAACGAGTCTGCTTGAACGCTTTTTTAGTAACTGGGCTAGATGTTAAACGGCTAGATTTTGAATTAAACGTTGCGTATTTGGCGTTAGCTTTAAAGCCCGTTTTCGTTTCCTCCAGTAGCAGCCACCATATAGCATCTCTGACTTGATAGCCGTCTTGTTGTGTAATGATTGAAATGGTGTTGGTGGGCGCGAAGGCGTCTTTAAATCGTAGACCAGGGGCGTCAATATCGTTTAGCCCTAACCGCTTTGTAAATTTGCTCCAGTTGAACGCCTCAGCTAGCCCAAATTGCCCGCACATTTGTAGACCTCATCCTTAAGTGACTTATTGCAGTATAACGGTTGCTAAAGCCTCACAAGCGGAATTTCTGCCCAGTCTGTCATGTAGTTAGGCGAAAGGTGTTGTCTAGCCATTTGCCATCCTTGATTTGTTCCAGTACTGGCTAGAAACAGAGCTTTAGGAAATCGCCGGTTAATTTGGTCTACAACTGTCATAAGTTGTTGAGATTTTGATGTATCGATTTCAGGTGTAAATAGGTCTGCTTGATCAAAACTCAATTCCGAAATGTTAGCGAGCATGACGCCTGCTTTGGCATATAAATATCCTGGCTTGTAGATAGTGTCGAGAATACCCTTTGCCACGTGAACTAATACCCTAGTGTCGCTTGTTGGGTGGGGCAAAGAGAAAGAACCACCACAATTATACTGAGGGGTATCAGAGAATGGACTGGTACGAATAAATACATTCACCTGCTGAGCCCTTGAGTGTTGCTGTCTTAGCTTTTCCGCTGCTCGTGACATATAACTACTGATCGACTCAGCTAACTCTGCTTGGTCAGTGATTCGTTTAGAAAAAGAGCGACTACTAATAATTTGTTTTTTAGCTGGTGCGTGCTCTTCTAGCTCTATACAGGATTCGCCGTTTAGCTCTCGTACAGTGCGCTCCAACACGACATTAAACTGTTGTCTAATGTATTTTTCGGGCAAGTTGGCCAGTTCATAAGCTGTTGTAATACCCAGGGCCTGTAATTTTTTTGTTAGTTTCCTACCTACTCCCCATACTTCGTCAATAGGCATACACTTTAATAATCGTTCTCTTATTTTTTCTGAATTAATTTCTACAACGCCGCCAGTTTTTGGGTATTGTTTTGCCGCGTGGTTAGCTAGTTTTGCTAGGGTTTTTGTTTCAGCAATGCCAATGCATATTGGTATACCACACTCTTTAGCTACTTTACTTTTTATCTCAAAACCATAATTTTTTAATGAATCGATAAATGCCAGGTGTGATAAATCTAAAAACGCTTCGTCAATCGAATACACTTCAACCGCAGGGCTAAACTGTTCTAGCGTAGACATTACCCGATGGGATATCGCGGCATATAAAGTGTAGTTTGATGAGAAAACCGTAACGCCGTAACGCTTAATAATATCTTTGATTTTAAAGATAGGCTCACCCATTTTAATGCCAAGTGCTTTCGCTTCAGGTGAACGAGCAACCGCGCAGCCGTCGTTATTTGATCCGACTATTACAGGTTTTCCGTGCAAATCAGGGCGAAATAGCCTTTCGCAACTGACATAGAAGCTATTACAGTCACAAAGCGCAAATGTTGTCATGGGTAGCTTTTGTGAATGATATAAACAACAACACCCCAAATCATGCAGTCTTGCTCTTTTAGCTCAATGGGTGAAAACTTAGGGTTCATGGGAACAAGCCAGCTCCTAGCACCTTTGATCTTTAACTGCTTAACGGTTAAATCTCCATCCAGAGCAGCAATGACAATATTCCCTGATTTAGCCTCTAAGGAGCGGTCTACAACTAATAAGTCATCACTCTGTATTCTGCCGTCAATCATTGAATCACCCTTAGCACGCACAAAAAACGTAGCCGCTTGGTGCTTAACCAGATAGTCGTGCAGATTCACTTCTGAAGCTGCAAAGTCGGTGGCTGGGCTTGGAAAGCCTGCTGGTACTTGATATTCATATAAGGGACTGGTTTGAAGTTCATTTGTATCAATGACTTTAGCGGGGCTTATTGATTCAATGTCCATGACTTCACCTTAATACTGTATATAAAAACAGTATTATAGCGTATAACCAGTGTAAGACAATCCAGTTGATGCCCCTAAGCAAAATGAACACTAAGCATGCTATAGGAGTGAGTAGACTCCTATAGAAGCTAAGGCTTGCAGGTGTGTGGCAGTGTAAGGTGCCGCACCTAATCGGCCAAGAGTTTCCTGATGATTAGTTTATAGTCATCCTTGTTCTTGTAGGACAACGCAATAATTCCACTTTCCTTGTCTTTTTGTTCTGAAGGTTTGATTATAACGGGCAACCCTAGCCTTAAGGCCAAAGCACGGTTTAATTCATCTGCAGGTAATTCTAATAATTCAAGCTCTGATTTTTGGCTCAAAAGGTTTATAACTTCTTTCAAACTTCTGGTTGATAAACCCTTATTGATAATTTGGCCAATCAGGTACTTTTGTTGATGATAACTACTAACAGTAACTAGAAGCCTTATATGTGTTCTACTTATGGCGTGTTTTTTCAGAAGCTTTACAACTTCTGGAGTAAGCCTATTAAACCGGATTAGGTGAGACACTTCTGCACGGGAAATACCCAATTGATTGGCAATTTCCTGCTGTGTATGTCCTGAAGATGTAAGAATTTGGCATTTTTCAGCTTGTAACCAGAAGTCAGTCATTTTATTAAAATGTTTAGCGTGGAACATCAATGTTTCACGCGTAGCATCGCTACGCATATGATCAGGATAGTAGCTACTCTTCCAATAGATGTCCATGGTATTACATAAATAGACCATCCTAACGGATTAGATTATATAAAATAGTCTTTAACCAATATCTATAAGATTGTTGATCTATTATAAAGATAATGTAATAAGCCATCTCTCGTCTTATTTAAGAGCTTTAATTGATAGTCATATAGTTGTCCATAGACTGAAAAAGAAATACTTGTATAGGAGTTCTGATGGCTTTAATGGCTCAAATACCGAATTTGAAGTTTTTTAAAACATGCAACTTATGTAGTTTGTTTAGAGTGATTACTTGTTTATTTTGTTATTAACTGTTTATTCTTGTTTAGAAAAAAATACTGATTCTCTCTAAGCTAGGAGTAATACGGCTCTTATGAAAATTAGAAGTAACTAAATAACTACTTATATTGAAATCATAGCTACTTATATTGAAATCATAACTACTTATATTGAAATCATAGCTACTTATATTTATTCAATGACTACCTAAGTTTACTAAGTAACTACCTATATTGAATATTCTTTAATGAGCTTCGTTATACAGCTACTTTTCTTGACTCCATATAGATGAAAAACTACTTATGTTTACAGTTGTGTTTGTAGTGCAAGCATTAAAGCTACTTATATTGATTATTTGAGCTTTCCATTTATATGAGACCTACCTTAGTTGACTTGAAATCGTTGTTTTTTTATTTAAATAGCTACTTTTAGTGTAATCAATAAGGTAAAAGTAGTTCAATATAAAGATAGGTAGTCGTTACAAGGAAATGTTACATTCGAGTTCAGCATTATTATTCATTATGTTTCATCAAAGGTAGCTCTATCTTTATTTACGACTACAAATGAAGGATAAAACTAATTAAATGTAGTTAAATAAATGCTTATAAGCTACCAAAATTGAATTAAAAGCTACTAATCATGGTTTAAATCATAAAAAGTAGTTGTTATAGTTGGGGTAGGCTGCTAATATAACTACATTGTATATAAATTTATTTATAATAAGTAGTTAAAATGCGCTATAAAGGGGTGTGAGGTGGGAAAAAGTATAGCTAAGAGTGATAGCAATGTTGTTGACTGGGTTGTAAAGAGGAATGAACTAGTTGAAGCCCATTATAAGTTAACTGCAGCTGCTCAAAAGATAATTGCTGCATTAATAGGTAAAGTTGACCCAAGGATGAAACTGGAAGATGGAAAAAAACTACCTACATTTACATTACCCACTGTAGAGTTAGCAAAACTAGTTGGTGTTAGTAAGCAGTATTTATATAAAGAATTGAAAAAAATCACAAAGGAAATTCAGTCAGTTACGTTTACTATATTGGAAATTGATGATATTAAGGATGGTGAGCCAAGTTATGAAAACATTAATATGTTTCATTCTACTAAATATAATAAGACTAAGCAGCAGGTAGAGTTTATTTTCCATGATGATATTCAACCGTATATAATCAATTTATATGGAAATTTTACTCAATACCAGCGGAATCAAATTCAATCATTAACATCTTCTCATTCAATCCGTATATATGAAATCTTAAGGAAGCAGTTTGGGACAATTAATAATAATAAACTAAATCATAAATATGTTGAAATTGAGCTGGATGAACTAAAAAAAATGTTGGGGATAGAAAAAAAATACAAAGGACGGTTTTCAAATTTTAAAACAAAAGTACTAGATTTAGCTCAAAAGGAGCTTCTTGAACAAACTGATATACAGTTTGAATATGAAGCTATTAGAGTAGGAAAGCCTATAGGTAAAATAGGTTTTACTATTTCGCATAATATGAAAAATGTTGATCCAAATTTAAAGTTAAAAAATAGAAAACAGGCTTCTATCTCTGTTGAGCAAATACAAGATTGTTTAAATTGGAAAGAAGTTCTTGAGCTGCTAATGCCTCCAAATTTATATAAAACGTATGTAAAATCAGTTGAAGAAGGCTTCTATTCTGATGGATTAATTTCAGCAAATATTGATTATTTAGTTGAGAAAATGACATTTGGAGATGTAGAAAAGCCTGGACCATACTTGCATATGGCAATTAAGGATGATTACGCAGGTTATAAAAATAAAATTTCTTCTCAACTAGATAGAGACTGGTGGGATGAGTCAATTGAAGAGATGTATGGTTTTGAGAGAAGTGAATAACCATGATAAGCACGAAGGCTACTTTGTAGCCTTCGTGCTTTTACAATGGGCTGAGCCCGTTGTAATACACACAGTTTCATTATTATCTATTACAGCTCAGTAAATCAACCTAATAAATTGATCAATTTAAGTTGATTGTAATATTGATTATATTCAATATATATTGAATATACATTGATAATATTACAATATACCTCAATTTGTATTGTTATTAAGTATATTTAAATTGATATCTCCTTGATAGTTAACTCTGATAGCCGAACTCTTCTTATCTTCTTGGTATTTAGCTCTTCAACCCACCCAAAGTTTTTGTCTTCATCTATTCGGTCTTTGAGCAGAAGTGCCGTGAGTTCTTCATTGACTGTTACAATAATCTTTTGCTTGTTTGAATCAACAGCTTTCCATCCTTGTTTGTAATTTTCAGAAGAAGATTTGTTCTGTTCAAAAATTGACTTTGCATCTTTAGACATCATCTCACTTGGTTCATTTGGTATGTTTATAGATAATGAGGTGTTGTCAAATTTTTCTTCATCAGCTTGTGTGCTTTTTTCTGCAGAGCCATTTGTTAATGCTGAAGTTTTCTTATATGAAGTTTCAGAGTTGTTACTTATGGGAGATTTAAGTTGTTTAAGTGTCGAACGGCATATTGATCTTGTGATACCGTTTTCAACAGCCTTTTTGCAAAGCTCTTTACAAGTTTTAATGTCATAGTCATATATTTGACGTAAAGAATTTAGTATTTCTATATCTGTAGTTACTTCTTCATCATGAAGATTTTTAATGCACTCTGGAATATTTAAAAGTGCTAAATGACTTGATACATACCTCTCTGTTTTGCCAATTCTTTCTGCAATACGCTTTTGCTTCCACCCTTCACTCTTAAATTTATTTAAAGCATTAGCAATTTCTAGTGGGGTTAAGTTCTCACGTTGAATGTTCTCAATCAACTCGCCAGCTGTTTCATCTAATTCTGAATCTGGACGTTCTTTAATTATTATATCTACTTCATTAATTTTCTTTAGACAAGCTGCTCTCCACCTCCTTTCACCTTTTTGAATGGTATACTTCCCTCTTTCATTCAGAGGAGAAACAATAATAGGTTGTATGAACCCTTCTTCTTCAATTGTTTGCCCAAGTTTATCTATATTTTTAAAGTTTTTTCTTACCTGATCCTTGGGTTCAAGTTGGTTGGTAGGTACTTTTAAAAATTTCCCAGAAGTAGAGTCGCTTTTGGCTTTTCCTGATAATTCCTTCAGGTCGTGTAAAGAGGAAATTCCACTCATTTTGATTGTACTCGATCTAAAATTTCTTTAATAACAGATTTAATCTCTTTTGCTGCTACTCGTGCAGCACCACTTTTTATTTTCCAAACAGGGACACCTAAGTCAGTTGCACTATCAATTGGAGCACGATTAACGATTCTATTTTTAAAAATTAAGTCTGGAACAATTTCTTCAAGTTTTGAAAGAGATTCTTTATGTGTTTTTGACCGGTTATTCATCCCATTGATAATAATACCTGTTACCTCCAAGGTTGGGTTAAGAGTATTTTTTACTTGAATTATGGAGTCAAACAAGCCCCTCACACCATTAGTTGAAAAACCTGAAAGTTGAATTGGTATAACGATATGGGTTGATATTGACAGTGCAGCAACGAGTTTTCTGCCTAGAGAAGGTGGACAATCAATTAATATATAGTCATATTTTTCTTTAATAGAGTTTAGCTTCTTTGTAAAAGTTATTGCTTTCTCAAGGCTTTCAGCTTCAAGCTCGTATAAGTCTATATCATTTTCAAGTGAGTGTATAAGATCCATTCCATATGCACATTGAGTGACTTCTATTTGATCTAAATCAGAATCAAATAGCTCACTAGTTTTTGTACCTGTAAACCTAACAGGTTCTTTTCCAGGGGTAATTCTTCCTAGTCGAGATGATGTGTTACCCTGTCCATCTAAATCAACCACTAGCACTTTTTTACCCATATCAGTTAGATAAAAAGCTTTCTGTATAGTGATTGTTGTTTTACCAACGCCTCCCTTCTGGTTTGTAATACTAATAACTTTGGTAATCATTGTTGGACTAGCCCCTAAGGTGGCAAATAGAAAAGTTACGCATGCGTAACTTTTTTTCAAGAAGAAGGTGTATTAGCTTACTACACTGGCATAGAAAGATGCCTACTACAGGTTTAGTATAAGCTGAAAATTACGCATGCGTAAGAAATAAGAGTTTTCTTTGAATAAAAAATACACATATAAGAAAAAAACTTACGCAAGCGTAAGTTTAGAAATGTCAGCTACTACCTCCTAACCATCCTGGGATAACACTATCAGCAGAATTGCTTTCTGTGGTTTGGACATCAGTTTTTTCAACTGATGTTGATTCAACCTTAGAAGTATCTATGCTCTTTCCTACTTGATTCGTGATAGAGTTCCCATTACTTGGACTAGAAGTTTCACTAGTGTCTTGGATCATCTTTGTAATTTGAATAGCTTTTTCAAGAACTTCAAAAGCACTGGCCTTTTTATGTATACCCTGTTTCATTAGAAATTCAAGTTGGTCAAAAACACCAGCCTCTTCAATTAAGTAGGCTATATTAAGCCTGCGACGACCAAGTTTAGTTACCCCTTTTCCTGCATTATCAAAAGCCTCAAGTATATCTTTATCCTGTTGATCATCAAGAAGTAGAGTTAGTCGTCGCTCAGCCATTACTTCTCTCCTTTAGCCTTAGTGTTATTCTGCTCTAATGATAGAATAATTTTATTACCCCTTGCGTTGCTGCCTTGAGGTTTTTCTGGAATAAAGGAGTTTTGGGTTTTTAAAAGTTCATCTCTCATCGCTTGAGCTGAACCACCAAAATAACAAATGCCACCAAGAGACCTGTTTGCTGATAATAATTTTTTGTCAATCTCTCTCATAATTTTGTTAGCAATATACTTATGAGCTTGTTCAATTTCCTCTGATATATCTACTGGTTCTTGGTCCATGAAAAAAGAAACTTTTTTATCATCAGACTGCATTACTTGTTCAAGCAGGTATGTGTCAATTTTACCTGTATTATATCTCTGGTTTAGAATTTGATTTAGTTGGTCAATAATATCTAGATATCCAAGAGGGATTGTACCGGTTGCTTCTGGCACAAGGCTCATATCTGGTAAAATAATAGCTGAGTCGGTTGTTCTTCCCCCAATATCTGCAACGCCTATCGGTTGCGAAGGTGTAAGTACACGCTCCCCTTTAACATTGAAACAAATATCATAAAATCCAGCTAAAGCTTCTGGTGTGATTAGTTTGCAAACAAGTTTTGGTAGAGGGTTTCCAGATTTATTTTTTACCTCAATATCAAACTGCTTCTTCTTCCTCTCAATATTAACCTTATTAATACCAGTTGAAGTAAAGTAGTGATTTAGTGGCAAGCTACAGCAAATCTCAATTTCTAACTCTGGGTCAGAAAAACCAGCCTCTAAAAGAGATATATATGTTAGTGCAAGATTATGAGGTGAATATGGGTAACTTTCATACCTTGTATCTTCACTATCTGTCATGCCTGGTGTAACAGTCCATTCTTCACCACCTGCAAGTAGTGATGTTGCAGCTGTATCGCGAGAAAATGAAATTGTTGATTTACCTGCTTTAACAAGAGACCTCCTACAAAACTCAACAAACTTGTCATTTTCAACCCAAGCAAATTTCTTACCTGCACAACCTAGGTCTGCACCTATTTCAATTTTCTTTGACATTGTATTTCCTTAATTGTGTGTGTATTACAATATACAGACAATATAAATTGTATGTATAAAATTATAATACAATATAAATTTACTTAATATCAACCTATTTTTAATTGTAATTGAATGTACTGTTGTATGATTCAATATATATACAATATATTTCTTATGTATAATGTATATAATTCAATATATGTACAATATATATTGATAGTTTATGACATCAATTGATTGAATTGAATAAATACTCAATAAGCATGCAAGGGTAGTAATTTTCATTTGCATAATTTAGAAGATATAAGCCTCGTCTCTACGAAACGAAGTGGTGTAGAGACGAGGCGCTGCGCGTCTCGTTGGCTCTGCAGAAGAGCCATTTTTT
Source organism: Spartinivicinus marinus (assembly GCF_026309355.1). NCBI lineage: Bacteria > Pseudomonadati > Pseudomonadota > Gammaproteobacteria > Oceanospirillales > Zooshikellaceae > Spartinivicinus > Spartinivicinus marinus. Next base: position 113,068 of record NZ_JAPJZK010000002.1, on the reverse strand, counting down.
TCAAACTATGGCCAAACTATTCAATTGAAATAGACTATTTTTCAGACTAGAATGAAGGCTCTTGTCGTGCACCTCAGACGCTAAACTGAGGTTCCCATAGCTGTCAGCGTAGGTAGAAAAGTCTTGCTTCGGACTATAACGGGAGCACCCATAGTTGCTGGCTTTTATAGCAACGGCGTCCTACTTCAGACGATAAAGGGAAGTAATTAGTTGTGAGAGTCATTGAGCAACTACGTCTCGCCTCGGACGTTAACAGACGGTACCCCTGCTACCCGCTGGCAGCAACGTCTTGCCTCAGACGATAACTGAGGTCTGTTAGTCGAGTGGAAAAGTCTTGCTTCGGACTATAACGGGAGCACCCATAGTTGCTGGTTTTATAGCAACGGCGTCCACTGCTTCAGACGATAAAGAGAAGCAATTAGTTGCGAATCATTAGCAACTACGTCTCGCCTCGGACGTTAACAGACGGTACCCCTGCCACTCACTGACAGCGATGTCTTGCTTCAGACGCTAACTGAAGTCTGGTGCCCAACCAGTCAAGGTGGGTTATTAGAAAAATGGAAAGTCACTGAATGAAACTACTAGCAATCACTGAAATGAGGAAAAAAAGGAAACAACTGAAGTGCAAACTAACCCATAACCATGATCAATCGTTAATAGTGAGAATGTGAATGGACAATAACCAAAAGGAAACAACCCATGAGCAATGTTGTAGATATAGATGACCAAGCAGCCTTAGAGGAACTAGAAGATGGAGAAATCTATTCGTATAAAAATGGAGTACTAGAAAAGCTAGAAAGAGATCCAGATGACCTTAAAAAAGTCAGGATGATGAATGATGCATTCGATGAAGTACTAGCACTACAAAAGAGAATGAGGAAAGAACTGGAAGGATATAAACCTGACATAACAGCCGTAGTTTCAGCCTTAGTTGTGAATGCATGTAAGGAAGAAAATGCACCGTTAGTCGTTAAATCCTATTTAGCAAAAATGTTTGCAAGCTAAACATTACTTACCGTTCAAACATGACTTTCAATCGTTATCTACACAGTAGAAGCTTGAAAGACCTAGTGATCTAGGTATGCCTATTACGGGGGTTGGCGTCCCAAGTCCATTTAACTCTTTGAGTTAACATTGCTAACTACGGTTACAATGTGGGCGTAAACACTTAGCGAAATGTCGCACGCCATTGCAAGACGTATTAGGCTAGAAACGGGCAGTAGGAAAAAAGATTATTTCAGTGGATGCTGAATTAGAACATTTTAAAACCGCTATCAATTTGACTGAATACATGGCTTTTGAAGGCTATGTCATTGATAGACATGAAAGTTGCAAGAATTCGATAGTCATGCGCCATAAGGCGAGTGACGACAAGTTAATTGTTACCCGTGACAGAGACCAACACTGGGTGTATTTCAGTGTTCGTGATGAATCCGATAATGGCTCTATTATCGATTTTATTCAGCACCGCCAAGGCAGTTCCTTGGGGCATGTGCGTTGTCATTTACGACAATGGATGGGTAATGTACCAATGACTCATTATGTATCTGATGTTCAACCCATCACCAAAGATATCGCGGCTGTGGTACAAGCATTAAATAAAATGCCCATAACCGCCACGTCACCTTATTTAATCAAAGCGCGATTGCTATCGCCTGCGACGCTTGGCCATCCCCGATTTTTTGGCCGCATTCGCCAAGATACTTATGCAAATGCCGTGTTTCCCCATTTTGATCAATCAGGGGTGACAGGGTATGAAATTAAAAATCGGAAATTTACCGGGTTTTCATCAGCAGGGACTAAATCCCTCTGGGTTAGTCACTGTAAAAAATCAGACAAGGGCTTGGTGATTGCAGAATCAGCCATTGATGCCTTATCTCATTTTGAGTGCCGACCATCAGAAGACCGCCGTTACTTGTCAACGGGGGGCAAATTAAATCCAAACCAAAAATCACTGATTCAGGCAGCGATTAAAAAGATGCCAAAAGGGGCTCTATTAATTGCCGCTTACGATAATGATAAAGAAGGGGAGGGGTACTATCAGCAGTTAAAGGAATTAAATGAGGGGTGGTGTTCAATCTCTTGGGATAAACCACCAGTGCATGACATGGACTGGAATGAAATGTTGCAGTCAGTTAAGTCTATTGGCCAGTTACCATGAAAAAACTGAATTTTGAACTAAAACAACTATGTGATCGCAATCGAGATGGCTCCTATTCCACGCAAAGCAAGCGTCATCATACCCTACAACTAGTCGCTAGCCAGTTACATGAGATGGGCTTTAGAAAAATGAATGCCAGCTCAATAAAACCAAAGCATGTTGAAGCGCTGGTAAACCGTTGGAAAGAGGAAGACTTACAAGTAAGTACAATCAAAGACCGAATGTCGAGTTTACGGTGGTGGGCGCAAAAAGTGAATAAAGCAGCCGTCATTGCAAGAAGTAACGACAGTTATGGTATTGATAAACGGGTTTATGTCACCAATGAATCAAAAGCGCAAACATTAGACAGTGACAAGCTCAATACAATTAAAGACATGGGAATTAAGCTGTCATTAGAATTACAGCGTGCCTTTGGGCTGCGTCGTGAAGAGTGCTTAAAATTTACACCTTCTTTCGCCATTCAAGCCGATCACATTCGGCTAAAGGATTCATGGACAAAGGGGGGCCGCCCAAGAAATATCCCCATTCGCAATGATTACCAACGGGATGTGCTAAAAAGAGTACAGGCTTATGCCGGTTCTAGCTCGATGATTCCAGCAAATAAATCTTACCGGCAACACTTACGTTCTTATGAACGGTTGACCCAAAATGCTGGATTTTCAAAAATGCACGGCTTACGCCACCATTATGCTCAAGAACGCTATATTGAGTTAACGGGAATGGTGCCACCGGCAGCCGGTGGAAAGAGTAGCAAGGAGTTAACCCCCGAAGAAAAAATGCGGGACCAATTAGCACGGCAGGTCATTACCCATGAATTGGGGCATAGTCGTGAACAAATTACGGCGGTGTATTTAGGACGTTGACTTTTAGTAGTGATGGTTTAAAATAATTCAAACAGTAAAAAACAAAGCTATTTAAAGATAGCTCTTCTTCCAAAAATTGATTTATTCCAACTCCCCGTAAAGTGTTAATCACTTTTACGCTTATTCTATTTCTTTGCCAAATGTTTTACCTATATTGTTGTAAAACCGTCCTGGCGCTTATTCCTTTTATCAAAATTTGTAGCCGTTAGTTACAACTATTCATACGTCAGTTGAATTATAGCAATAAACTACCATGCGAGGTCATAGTGGTTTATTCCTATCATTCAACGAATGTTGGCTGATTTCCATCAGTTGCTTGTGCTGTCTCACAAGTACCCGCTGGATTCCCAGCACCCATGCACCAACAGACTCAATTTCGAGGGTGCAATTGCGTATGCAGTTTCTGTATTGATTTGGAAATTAGTATGTATTTTGTTGAACTATCCGGTTGGATTTATTTTTCAGGCAAACTACCTAGTCATCAAGCCACTTTATTAAAAGCGATTGTGACTGAGGTAAACCAAAAACTAGTCGAAGGAAGTATTGATTTATCCATTGACGAGCATTTGGTTTGTATTAAAGGAGAAGGGGTTGTTTCTGATTCACAACCACTGGACCTGTTAGTAATGGCTCTAAATCTTGTGAAAGATGATAAGTCCACTATTAATGATATCAGACCTGACCAGGCGTTTCGTCAGGTTGATAACGAATTTCGTTATGAACGATATATTCAATTAGTCCCACAGACTATGAAAACAATGGCGTAATATTGTCATTATTTTTTGTCTATAGCCTTCAGGTATTGCCTGTTAGCTAATTATTGTGAGCCACTAATAACCGTGTGTTGTTAGTGGCTTACTGTCCTCATTCAATCATTATTGATTGTAAAGGTATTTACTATGTATCTTGTTTGTCAGGATGAGTTTTATCGTGGGAAGCATTGGGAATATGAGTTTGAAGATTTAAGCGATGCTTTAACTATGTATCACGAAATATTCCTATCCCCAGGTGATATAAAACAACTGATAGAAGTGGAGCAGCCACACGAAGTACCCGTTTTTTATGTTGGTTCTAAACGTGTTGAAGGCTGGGATAAAGCGAGGCAATTAGAGAAGTCTAGAAATGCAGGCGCTGTTTTTAGCCATATGGTAACTCGATATAAAGTGCATACTCTTCTAAACAAAGAGAAAAATGAACTGTATAAAAAGAGTTCTAGGATGTCTTGGTCAAGAAGGTTGTACTTGATCAAGTGGGTTCTAAAAGGACATTTACCTGCAGAGTTATTCTGTTGAAAGGATTATCTTCTATAAATCTCTTTGCCATTATTTTTTGTCTATAGCGTTCAGGTATTGCCTGTTAGCTAATTATTGTGAGCCACTAATAACCTTGTGTTGTTGGTGACTTTTCCTAATTCAGTAGTTTTTCTACTCAATTCTATTTGCCTAAAAAAGGGTAGTGATTATGTATCAGGTCTTACATGTCTTAAATGATGAAGAGTATAAGTGTCATAATTGTTTTTATGAAAATTACTCAGATGCATTAACGGCATACAATGAGATTGTGTTGTCTTCAGGAGACACAAAAAGATTGTTAAAAATGACTGGACCTTATGAAGTACCTTGTTTTTATGTAGGAACAGAGCGAGTTGAAGGCTGGGAACAAGCCAGACTGCAAGCCGATGTTCTGAATGAAACGCTTAGTTTCTGTGGTATGGAAACGTGTTATAGGTCACATGATATTTTAAATAATCAGCATAGACCGTTAGAACAGGAAAAATTAACCTGGAAAGAACGGATTTATTATGCAGTGTGTTGTTTGAAAGGTCATTTTCCTGACGAGTTATTCCTTTAATCAACTAATGAGTGGTATGAATTTACCTTCATTCTTTTAGTCGGGCTCTGTTAGCGTTCTGCTATCAGCGGCCCGACTGAATTTTACTCAGTCGTATCCGGCTGAGTGCTATTTTATCCCAATAAAGGTAATCGATTATGTACTTTGCTGTTAAAGCTTATAGTTACAGTGACGACGAACTTTATGTATTTGAGTTTAATGCCTATGCGGAAGCGTTAGCTTGGTATCAGGAATGCGAACTTTCATGGGGTGATAAGGTGAGTATCGAGAAAAGACAGGGTGAGCAAAATATACCGGTTTTTTTAGTTGATACAGAGTCAAGTCCATCTCTTGTGCTGGATTTTGAGGCGGCAATTATGTTAGCTGATAATGATTACAGCAAAGTGCGTTTTGATGGTTATATGTCAATTCCCAGCAATACTGAAGTATTGGCGTATAAACATAAACGCAAGCAAGCGTATAAAAAACGGCACGACAAGAGTGGCATGAGTACCTTAAATCGTTAACACCCTAAGTAGAAAAAGTCACCATATAGGCTCAATGGTTGAGGGTGACGCTGTTTCGCAGTGCCTGTTGTATTTGAGATTGTATTTATATGATCAAATTATCTGTTGTTAAGAAACTGGGTAATATTAAAAGCTGGTCATTAGAAGCGATTAATACCTGTCCCGGTTCTAAAGATAATCATGGTAACACAGTAGACGCTTGTAAAGTATGTTATGCGAGTAAAGGCCGATATAGGTTTGGCTCTGTTAAAGCAACTCGACAGAACAATTATATCGATTGGAAACGAGACGACTGGGTGAGTGATATGGTGGAAGCGCTTGATAATGACCGTTTTTTTAGATGGTTTGATTCAGGCGACATTTTTCATCCTGAACTGGCCAAGAAAATTCTAGTGGTTTGCCAAAGAACACCTTGGGTAAGCCACTGGATTCCTACTCGGTCTCACAAATTTCCAAAAATACGGACATACCTTGAGCAGCTTAACCAATTGCAAAATGTTTGCGTTCGTTATTCCAGTGACTCTATTGTCGGTGAATATAACGAAGAACATGGATCTATCATTATTGATGATGAGACTATCCATGCGATTGAAGGTGTCTATATTTGTCCTGCTTCTCAGCAACATGGGACGTGTCAAAAGTGCCGAGCGTGTTGGGATAAGACAGTACCTGTTGTAGCCTACAGGCTGCATGGTGTTAGTCAAAAAAAACGATTACAATTAAAGCAAGTGTAACTTAATTTAGGGATGTTAATTAACATCCCCTTTTTTATAGGAACAATTATGTGGCATCAAGTGACCAGAGAAGATCAGCGCATCAATGGTAAAGCGTGGGAATACAGTATTGAGATAGCGTCTGAAGAATTTTTAATTCGCTATTGGACCCATTGTGGCCAATGGGTAGAGAAGTCATTAACGGCTGACGACTTAGGTTGTTTACCTCAACCAGATGACATTAAGGCTTGTATACTGGCGGGTATTTATGCCGTGATGGAAGAAACGAAAGAATATAAACCGCTTATTCGTAGTTGCTAACGACAACGACTTATATAAAACAGTTTAATGACGTGATGTCGAATCAATTTTTGCCAAAAAGAATTCGGCATTAAAAAATGAAAGATAACTCTATTGTGTTTGTTGATCAATTGTAAATAATAAAGTTAACAACAATTGAGGAAACATAATGCAATGAAAAAAATAGCAGCAGCGCTAATGGCGAGCTGCGTCATTAGCTTATCTCATGCAGACAAAGTAGTACGACTCGACCGTTATACCCTTCAAAAAGCTGAGCCAACTGCCGATCAACAACATTTATTATCGGTCATGGTCAATATGCGTTTTCCTTCTCAAGTGAAAACGGTAGGCGATGCACTTGAATGGGTATTAATGCGTTCAGGCTACCGTCTTGAACAGCCTTCTGAACATAATCCCTATTTATTTAGTTTATATAGTTTAAAACTGCCCTCTATTCATCGTCGAATTGGCCCAGCCACATTAGAAGATGTATTAAACGTGTTGGCAGGTGATGGCTATCAGTTGGCGATTAATCCTGTTATTCGGGAAATTGGCTACACCATCAAACCGGATTTTAAACGTTTTATTGATAAAAATACCCTCGCTAAAGCCAAGGTCAGTTGGTCTTTACGACGAAAAATGCCTGTTGCCATTGTGGAAAGCGGAACCATCCCTATAAAACAGGGCTATACCCCACATAGCCGTCACTATTTAGTTAACGCGGGGGATTCGCTGTCAAAAATAGCAGAGCGGTATGTGCGGAGTTTTTTATCATTGGATCAAGTGCAAGTGGCTATTTATCAAGCCAATCCCATGGCTTTTTACAGTAAAAACCTCAATAACCTCCGGCCTGGTGTGACCTTATCAATTCCTTCTGTGGCTGTAATAGAACAACACACGAAAGGGCAAGCGAAAAAGATTGTGAAAGAGCACTTTGCCCTCTGGCGTAATGCAAACAAGACGAATCAAGGGTAGTGGCATGAATTATAAACTATCAATGGTGTGGTTAATGTCGTCCGCTTGCCTGGTCAGTGGTTGTAGTGAGCAATCCGTTGAGGCTAACCCTGCACCAACACCTGAATATGCTGAATTATCGCAATTAACCCAGGTAAAAAATGCCCTTGATGATGTCACGGTAGGTGTGGCGCAGTTAAAACAGCAAGAGGGTAGTCATCAAGCACAGCTCAAAACGGTTGATAATGCACTGCAACACCTAGAACAAACGGTCACTACCGCAGAAAACCATTTAGGTACCCTGCGTGCAGATTTAACCAGTTTATCGAAAAAGATTGAAGCATTTGAAAGCGTAAAATCCAGATTGGAAGCGTTAGAAAATCAAGAAAAATTACATGCCAAGGCAGCCACTCAACCAACGCCAACAATCGTTAAAAAAACTTATCGAGCCCCTCGTTATTCGTTTCCCTACCAGGTGAGCGCCATTGATCGATGGGGGGATGCTCACTATGTCGGCGTGATGACACCGGGTGGCGTGCAGATGGTGCAAGTGGGCAGTGTGATTAACCAGTGGGTGGTGAGTTCAGTCAATATGCAACAGATGCAAGTGACGTTTATTCATCAACGCAATGGGCAGCGGGTAAAACGGAGCGTAAAACTATGAATGTTATAAAGCCTTTAATTGCCGGGTTACTCTTGGCAACCCAGCCGTTATATGCAACGGAAGCGGTTCAATCACAAATGAGTCAATCGAATGGACAATATTCTGCCACACAAACCCTTGAGCAAAAAAAAATAAGAGCGACGCAATGGGGATTAAGTCTTTCAGAATGGCAGCGTTATGAAACAATTCTCCAAGGCCCCAAAGGAACCTGGTACTCCACACTTGATCCCACCCATGTGCTGGGTTTAGACGCGAAGAGCGACGAAGAACGTAGGAAATATGCCAGGCTGCAGGTTGAAGTGGAGTCGGCTCGGGTATCCTCTGAGTTAGCGTTTCAGCGTGCTTTTCACCAAGCGCAAAAAGAAATGTATCCAGATCTATTGCCCATTGATAATTCGAAGTTTTTAAAATCTCCGCTTGAAAATATGTTAAGTGGAGGACAATACCAGGAACAAGGCCGAGCCATTTATTTTGTTGATTTAGCCTGTGAAGACTGTCGTTACACAATTCAAAAATTAATTCGTAAAGCGGGCTCACAGTGGTTATCCGGTGTAGATTTTTACATTCTGAACACAAAAAACAAACGCACGATTATTGACTGGGCCACTCAACAGAAAATCCCAACCGAGTTAGTTAATCGCAAATTAATTACCTTAAATATTGATAATGGCACTTATCAAAAATTAACGCACTTGGGTGGCGATAAACTGTATCTACAGGCCAGGGGAAAAGTCGAAATCCTACCTGAAACCTATTTATAGCCATGCGTACTGGAGTATTGATTGTGGCCTGGGTGATGGCTACGCCGTGTCACGCAGAAGATATACCGGGGGCTTATCTGCAGGTGGCGAAAAAGGTGGGTGTACCGGCATCCGTTCTGTATGCCATTGCTAATCAAGAAAGCCGGTGGAAGGTACCTGTTAAGCATGTCAATGTCAGTCGTCCTTGGCCGTGGACGTTGAATGTAAGGGGGGAGAGTCGACGTTTTCATACACGACAAGCCGCCTACCAAAATCTACTTAATGAATTAAAAAATGATCCCAATTGCAGTTGTGATGTAGGCATTATGCAGGTGAATTGGCGGTGGCATAAATACCGGTTTCGTAGTGCCTGGGACGCACTGGATCCCATGAAAAACCTAGTGGCAGGGGCCACGTACCTTAAAGAAATGCATGACACGACAGGTGATTGGCAACAAGCCGTTAAGAAATACCATTCACCGGGAAAAACACCTAAACAATTAAAAAATGCAGCCATTTATTTAAAGGGGTTCAAACAACAGTGGAAAAAATTGTATTAACCAGTTTATTCACCTGCATACTCTCTACGTCATTATCAGCCGAACTCTTACAAAAACCCACAGAAACGCCAAACAATCGCATGGTCGTGATTGGCAAGGTGGGTCCTACCCAGCCGATAGAAGGGATTATGAGTCGCCATTTATCGATTGGCCGAGCCATGGCCATCGCTAAATCGAACGCCGATAAAACGATTACAATTAATTACCCCTTTATCACTGCATCGTTAACGCCAGGCCGCGTAACGCCAAAAAAAGCCAATTTCTTTTGGCTGCAAACCCCTTTTTTTATTGTAGGGACCGACAACGTATCAGCCCAGTGGATGCAAGCAAACTATGACGTACTCAAAAAAAATCATGCGGTTGGATTGATCGTCAATGCGAATAGCGAAGCATCCGTGCAGCGTTTAAAAGCCGTCGGCCAGGGGCTTAATTTATTTGTGGCATCAGGTGACTCACTTGCCAGAGAGCTGGGTATTAGGCATTACCCAGCGGTTGTGTCCAAATATGGAGTGGAGCAATGAGCAATAAATACACGGTTGAAACGTTGTTGAGGCCCCCTGTCGAGTTATATTCAGCATTGACCACGGCGTGTTCATCAGCGGTGTTACTGGCGTCTCCTGCCTTATTTATGGTGCCAACCCAAGTTGCCTATGGGTTAGGTTCGGCAACCTCGCTATGGGCCTTACATCGCGCGAGGCAAGGCTATCAGATTGTGAGATACCAGAAAGGCTTACAGAAAGTGCCGTATTGGGAAATATCGGGGGGCGATATTCCCGTCAGCAATTACCAATTATTTTTAGGCAAAGGGTTTCGCTGGCAAGAAAAGCACACCCAACGTATGTATGAAGTCAGAGACACTGATAATGCCGATTACACCAAACCCAGTGCGACTTACGAATGGGCCAGAAGAAAAGAAATAAAGTGGGAACAAAAAAAACACGTAAAACCCTTAGCTGAATTATTGCGATCACGTCATCCATTCAATCCATTTAAACCCTTACCCGACATTGGTGGTGAACCGGCATTACACGGTGTCGGTGCTTTAGAAGAAACCGATGTGATGATGAGTCTCAGCGAGCGAACCGGCCATACCATTGTGCCAGGTAAAACACGGGTGGGTAAAACGCGTTGTGCGGAAGTGTTGATTACACAAGATATTCATCGTGGGGATGTGGTGATTGTCCTTGATCCTAAAGGCGATGCCGATTTACTGAAGCGCATGTATTTAGAAGCCAAGCGCGCGGGTCGCTTAGATCAGTTTTATGTATTTCATTTGGGGCATCCTGAACTATCGTGCCGCTATAACGCGGTGGGTTCATTTTCGCGAATTACCGAAGTGGCTTCACGGATTGCCAACCAATTACCCGGTGGGGGTAATTCAGCGGCTTTTAAGGAATTCGGCTGGCAGTTTGTGAATATCATTGCGGTGGCCGTAACTGACTTGGGCCAACGGCCTAACTATACCAGTATTCGGCGTTATATTCGGGATATTGATCCACTACTGATTGAGTATGGTGAGAAGTATTTATCTGAGCACAAGGCGTTTGGTGATCAATGGGAAGGCTTGGTGAGTGAGATACAACAAAAATTAACCAACAAAGATAAAGACGAATTCAAGGGGCGTAATGACCGAGCAATTGCAATCGTCAATTTTGTTAAACAACATAATATTTTTGACCCAACCCTGGAAGGATTAATATTCGCCTTCAAAATGGAAAAAACCTATTTTGATAAGTTGTCAGTGGCGCTGGGACCCTTTTTAGAAAAGCTCACGACAGGCACGATTGCCCCCTTAATTGCGCCAAATTATACCGATGAACACGATAAGCGCGACATACTGGATTGGGAAGAGCTGGTTAAACGGCGAGGGATTGCCTATGTCGGGCTGGATGCCTTAACTGACCCAGAGGTAGCCAATGTTGTAGGTGAGTCGATGTTCAGTGATCTAACCTCACTCGCCGGGTATTTTTATAAAAACGGCTATAATTCTGGCCTCAAAAATAAAAAGAAAAAAGGCGAAGTGCCGAGTATTTCTATTCATGGGGATGAGTTCAGTGACTTACTGGGACCAAAATTTATTACGTTGGTCAATAAGTCTGGTGGGGCCGGTTATCAATTAACGTTGTATACCCAAACATGGAATGATATTGCCGCCAGTTTAGGGGATCAATTCAAAGCCGGGCAAATCGCTGGCAATATTGGCACGATTATTATGTTCCGGGTAACTGACACACAGACAGCTGAAGTGATCACTGAAAAGTTACCCACCGTCAAAGTCAAAAGCTTGATGACGGTCAGTGGCGTCAATGATACCGCGACAGGTGAATTCAGTTTTACCAGTAATAACCAAGACCGGATCAGTGCGGAAAAAGTCCCGATGTTAACGCCCGCCGATATTAATGCATTGCCGAAGGGCCAAGCCTTTGCGCTACTCAATGGCAGCCAGTTATACAAAATCCGGATGCCATTGGCGAGTAAAAAAGACAGCGAAGCAATGCCACCCAATTTAATGGATTTGATGGATGCCATGAAGAAAACTTACCAATCTAACGTAGATTGGGGCGCAGTGAGGACGGCATAAATGGCAAGTGAACAACAGGATGTCAAAGATTATGATAAAAAACGCAAAGGCATGGTTGGCTCAACCATTAGTTTTATTTTTTATCTTTTTCTCACCTTATTGGGTTCGTTATTCATCAATATTATTATTGAGTGGATTGGCATGGCTTTTTGGTGGCCAAACGAACCGCACCATGCGCAAGGAATGGTAATAGCCGAATTAAATTATTTAGAAGACACCATTGGTCAACACCCATTTTTTGGGGATACCAAAGGGTTTGTCATGCACCAAGCATCGGCTATTTATCAGGTGGTGGTGATCGAGAGTGGCTTGCAAGGTTTACTCAGTCAGCGTCATCAATTGTTTGGCAATATTGAGTCACTATACAATGAGTACGCGAGCGATGCTTCACTGTTCGGTGAAGTGAATTTACAATCAGCCTCGTCAACAGGGCAAACGTATATTGAGTCGGCGCTTTCATCCACGCAATTATTTGTTGTTAGATTATTAATATTAACCCTATCTATACCCGCCGTGTTATTAGCCATATTGATTGGAATGACTGACGGCATTGTTGAGCGAGACCTCAGAAAATGGGGCGGTGGCCGTGAATCCAGTATGGTGTTCAGCTTTGCCAAATCATTCTTTAAGCCTGTCATTTTTATTTTTACAATGCTGTATTTAAGCTTGCCGGTGACAGTAAGCCCTTTCTTTATATTCGTACCTTTTGCGATTTCACTGGGGTTAGTGGTTCGCAAACTCTTTGAGAAAATGAAGAAATATCTCTAAAAGAATTCGGCATTGAAAAATGAAAGATAACGCTATGGACATTCATATTATCAGTCCTGATAATTAAGTGACCGAAGGAGAAAAAATTCATGCGAAATTATTTGCTAATTCTATTATTAGCGGTGCCTTTTATTGCCTACGCCGACAGCGCCCAAGAGCGAGCATTATTAAGTACGCTAGAAAAAGAGCTGGTTTTTCTTGAGAGCAAAATAAAAGAAGCGCAACGCTTATCCTCAAAAGAGGCACGTTTTAGATTTGATTATCAAGCCTTGAAAAATGATATAGCCAAAATTAAAGGGGGAATTTCTCGGTATTTAAATAGGCCACTACGTGAACCACGCCAGCTAGGTGATATTGAACCCGTTAAGGGTGGTTATTAATGTTAATTACGTGGGTTGCAGCCGCCAGTAGTGCATTAGACGGCGTGAGCATTAAGGGCAAAGATGTTGGTGAAATCGTTGCCTCTCAAGAAGCTGCATTTTCAGCTGCCACCGGGGCTGACATGAGTGCATTTGAATGGCTTTTTACCTCGTTACTGGCCGCATTAATTCTCGCATGGGGTGGCTATGCTTGCATGGCATTATTAAAAACAATATCCGCGGGAGAATCAAAATGGGGTGATATTGGCATCGCATTATGCAGAGTTTCATTCATTGTCACACTGATTTTAGTCTTAGCATCATAAGGAAAAAACATGAAAAAAATCGTTCCCAACCTGTGGGAAAAAGCCAATATTCCCATCATTTCCGGACTTGTATTATTTAATACCTCCAGAGCGATAGCTGACATTCCAGACGCCGGTGAACCGAGCGATGGAGATGGTGATAACTACGTTCAAACCTTTGGAAATTACGGTAAAGATGCCTTTGACATAATGTTTCTTTTTATCGGGGCGGCTATGTTTTTGGTTGGTGCCTATGTATTAATTAAAAGCTTATACGAAACGGTAAATAGCCCTAATCGAGATTGGGGTGGTTTCATGGTAACGGCTGTTGTGACTGGCTTAGTGATGGCTGTCGGGGTGTTATTAGTAAACCTGGGTCAAGGTGTACTGACAACCGGACCGGCGGCCTAAAGCATGAGTAGTGGGGAACGGGAGGTAGGGGACTTAGTTCCCCAGCGCTTAAACGAAGAACCGTTGGTCTTGAAAGGCTTGTGTTATTCAGAAATATTTATGCTGGGTGGCATAGGGATTGTAACGGGATTGTTTGTTTGTGTTCCCCTGACCTATAAATTTTTAGACTCAGCTATCAGTGGTATCGGTTGTTCAATTCCATTTGCAATTTTATTCGTGGCGTTGTTTGCGCGCACATTACAAAAAGTAAAACGAAATCGCCCGGTTGGATATTTACAAATCAAGATTGATGTTTTTCTACAGAAAACAGGGTTTAAACGAAAAATTTTTGTGCTTGAAGAGAAAACGTATGACACCGGCAGAAGGCAATAGCAATGAAATACCGTGACACACTCAGTGGGTATCAAAAATTAACAACAATACAGTTTGTGGTCATTGCCTTCTTAATGGGGGCTTGTGGTGTCCTGTATTACAGCTACACAGAAGCGGAAAAAACCCAGAAACTCAGCGTACCCCCTAATATTCGAGAGGGTGGGGTGTTGCAGGTCGGTAAAAATTACAAGCCCAATATTTATGACTTTGCGTATGGTTTGTTTCAAAAGCTTCACCATTGGCCCAACGATGGCGCAAAAGACTATAGCAGCAATATATATCGGTTTCAGGGCTATTTTACGCCAGAATGCAGAAAGAAATTAAAAGCAGACATGAACCGTAAATCCCTGCGGGGAGAACTGAAAGGGCGTGAACGGATTATTACCGAAATCGAGGGGCGGGGCTATCAATCGGCAAGAGTTCAACAGGTGAGTTCGACAACGTGGAAAACCTGGATTGATTTTGAAGTGACAGAGTTAGTCAACGGCAAACGGATAAAACATATTTATGTGCAATACCCACTCAAAGTAGTGAAATACAAAATTGATGTGGCTAAAAACCCCTGGCAATTGGCGATTGATTGCTTCCATGATGCCCCCAGACAATTGAAAAAAGACGAAAGAAAGCAGCCATTTCGGAGGAAATCATGAATAAACGGCTAGCAGTGTGTCTTCTCCTATTGGCGGTCAATTGGCAGGTCAATGCAGCAGAAACCATGCGGGTGATTTGGGATAAAAAACCCATCAAAGTGACATTGGCAGTCGGAAAAGAAAAATTATTAAGTTTTCCTGAAAAAATAAAAGTGTGGTTCCCCAATGATCTGCGCGGGAAGGTTAAACACACTATTGCGGATGGGGTGTTATATATCACGGCTACTGCAACATTTTCAGAAACCCGCTTTCGTGTACATGAACTTGAGACAGATAAAATTTATTTATTGGATTTATCGGCGGTGGCTAAAAAAGCCGTCAGGCAGCGCGATATTCAAGTCGTGACGCCTGAAGTGGTAGAAAAAGAAGCCAAAGAGTCGATTGAAAAACAAACAAAGCTGAGTCAGAAAAAGAAAGTCGATTGGTATGTACGGCTAACACGTCATGCCTCCCAAGCCCTGTATGCGCCTGAGCGGTTAATGCCCAGTGATCCCGCGATACAGCGTATGCCAGTGAATAAAGCGCCTGTCTCGATCATTCGTGGTGAGCGGGTTAAAGCCACCCCGATTGCAGCCTGGTCGGGTGGCAACTTTTATGTCACGGCAATCAAGTTGCAGAGTCAATCAAACCAAGTGATTGATCTGGATTTTAATGTAATTCGGGGTCAATGGCTGGCGGCCACACTACAACATTTTCAGTTATACCCCCGTGGTGACATGAGAGATACAACAACGTTGTATGTCATTTCACAGCATGAGTACAGCGGGGTAAATTTCTAATGGCTGCATTAAAAGCGAATAAATTACTCATCGGGTTGGGCGCTGTTGGATTATTAATGGCAGTTGTCGTTTTTATCAACAAAGGGGATGCAATTACCGTCCACAAAGGTGAGTCAGGGGCGGCAAAACCGAAAAGGGAACCCGATGCTGATAGCACCATTGACACAATACGACAACTGACAGCGGAAACAGAACAGAACAACGAAGCGATGAATCGGGTGATCGATGATAATAAATCACTCAAATCCACGCTACATAATTATTCCAAGCGGATGGACTCGATTGAAAAAGAGGCGAGAGTGGTGCAGCAAAAAAACCAAAAAGAAGTGGAACGACTTCGCCGTGAGAACAAACAATTAAAAAATCAGCTAAGCCATATTAATACTGACCTAGACAATACCAAGTCTGAAATAGGTAAAAATGGCCTCCCCGCCAATTTTGGGTTTGATCAGGTCCAAGAAAATATGAATCAGTATGGTAGTCAACTGAAATCAGATGCGACAGGGAGCGGCTACTGGGTTGAGCCCATTGATGTAACGCCCTTGGATGAAAAAGGAAACGTGGCGGATCAAAAGCGGTTTTTAAATAAAAAATATTCGTTTTCATCCAGCAAAAAGGAAAAAAACGCTGAAGAAAAAACCGTCGTGCCGGTATACACCATTCCGAAAAACTCCACGCTATTTGATGCAACCGCGATGACAGCCTTAATTGGCCGAATCCCGGTTAATGGGCAAACCCAAGACCCTTACCCTGTCAAACTGTTGATGGGGAATGACAACCTGGCAGCCAATGGGATTCGTATACCGGGTCTGCAAGGCATGATTTGGTCAGGCCATGCCGTGGGTGACTGGAACCTAAAATGTGTGAGTGTACGACTCACGTCCGCGACGTTTGTGTTCCAGGATGGCCGTATTGTCACTAAGGATGCTAAGAACAAGAGTCCCATTGGCTATATCAGTGATAAGCGCGGTGTTCCGTGTATTGCAGGAAAATTGAAGACCAATGCTGGGGCATTTATCTCTCAGCGGGTGGCATTAGCAGCATTTCAGGCAGCTGGTGAAGCCTATAAAGCCAAGCAAACAACACAAAACTCGGGGCCATTTGGTAATACCAGTACCACCGTGTCAGGCAACGTCAATCAATATGCGCTGGGGAGTGCTATCAGCAGCTCCACCAGTGAAGTCAGCAAATGGTTATTGGAACGGCAACAGAAGTCATTTGATGTAGTGGCCGTTGAACCTGGTAAAGAGGTCATTGTGCATGTCGAAGATGCCATTGAAATTGATTATGACAAAGAAGGTAGGAAGGTTTTCTATGATCAGACAGCCACTGCTAGTGAAATTGGCCTTGATTAGTGCAGTTGTCGTATTACAAGGCTGTGTTACCACGAGTGAAGATATTTTTGGTGATGACATGAAATCGATGAAGGAGGTATATCAAAACAAGGCATATGGTGATGGGTTAGCTATTCGTCATCAAATTGCCAGAGATATTCGAGATAATTCGGTGCATGTCAATGCCAAACTCCATAAACATAAAAAAGCGTTTCCAAAGCTACCAAACCCTGAATTAATTATGCATGTATTTCCGCATATTACACGCAATGGGACAGCAGTACCGGCCTATACCACGGCATTTGATTTATATGAAAAAAATCATTATGCGCTACCCGGTGAGATTGTGGGGTGGGAATAAACTGACTTCATTTCCGACGCCTTCCCCAGGCGTCACGCTGGTGTACCTGCGACAGGTTAGCGTCTCTCCAAAATCTCGTTAACACATCATTAATTGTGAAAAATAATTATGTCGATATTTAAACAAATATTCGGAAAAAAAACAGCACACGAGTCATTTAATACGCTGACGAATAAGCAGGTCGATGAACTGTATAAACGGCCAGAACCGTTTGCCAATCATCTACCCGTGGTAGAATTTGGTTCTAAACATAAATTGTTTTTATTAGAGGATGGTATCTCTGTCGCCGCGATGCTGGAAGTGACGGCTATTTCTACAGAAGCGAAGAATGAAAAGTTTTTTAAAGACACAGAGGACAATATTCGGATATTTCTGAGTTGTATTCCTGAAGAGGATAATCCGTGGATAGTCCAGAGTTATACGCAAGATGATAATAGCTTTACTGATGTGATCAAAGGGGTTGAAGCCTATATTCCAGAGCATATTCGTAACACAGAGTATACCCAAAACTATCTAAAAGACTTTGCTGCACATTACCGTCGGGTTTGTAATCCCAAAGGCTATTTCTTGGATGAGGCGGTATCTGGTACCCCTTGGTTTGGGAAAATTCGCAGAACACGGTTATTCATCTATCGTCGCCAGCGTAATCAAGCGCCTGAGCATAATCCTGTTGAAGAATTGAATGAAATGCTTGATCGTTTGAAGAGTCAAGCGCGTTCGGCTGGCATTACATTACGGCAATGCGGTGGGATTGATTATTATACCTGGCTGCTACGTTGGTTTAATCCCAACTCAGAGTTGGCCGGAGAAGACCTCGATAAACTAGTCGAAATGGTACCGTATCCCGGTGACGAGGAAATGCCGATTGGCCTGGATTTCAGCGCAATGTTGTTACTGAAACAGCCTGAGACAAAGAACGATTGTCTGGTATTTGATAACCACCTGCATAAAGCCATCACCATAGACACACTCAAACGGATACCCGACATAGGCCACCTAACCGCTGAACGGCGTATCGGGGATAAGTTGCTAGCGCCTTTTGATCAATTGCCATCGAACACCATTTTTATCATGACCATTGTGATCAAACCCCAAGATGACATATTAAACCATGTTAAAAAAATCGAAAACTCAGCAAAAGGTGGCGGTGCTGAAGCGGAGTTAGCCGAAAGTGATGCGAAAAGGGCTTCAGAATTAATGGCGCATGGGGATAAGCTTTACCCCACCGTCATGACAGTATTGGTTAAAGGCAAAAACCCATCGGATCTGCGTATAAAAATTAACGACACCAATGCCATTTTGCATTCACAAGGGTTTCACCCGGTTGCTGAGCGCAATCAGCAGTTATCGATTAATACGTATATACGCCACTTGCCGATGAATTACGAGCACCATCGTGATAAAGCCGCTCGATTAGAGCGTTTAATGTTTGTCTCTCATTTAGCCAGAATTATTCCTTTTTATGGCCGTTCAAGAGGCACGGGTAATCCTGGGTTGCCGTTTTTTAATCGAGGAGCAGAGCCGTTATTTGTTGATCCCCTAAACAAAGAGGATCGAACCAACAATGCCTTTGGTTTTTTTGTCGGACCGCCAGGTTCGGGTAAATCAGCCAGTCTGGTGACTAAGGTACGGCATATGATGGCTGTTTATCGGCCTCGACTGTTCATCATTGAAAAGGGTGGCTCATTCAAACTGTTGGGTGAACATTTTAGGGAATTAGGGCTGACAGTTCATACGATTAAAGTGACGCCGCAATCTGATGTGTCATTACCGCCCTTTGCCGATGCCTTTAAAATGCTGGCCATTGAGGAAGAAAATAGAAAGTCAGAAGAATTAGATTATAAAGATCCATTTGAAGAGATGGATAAAGAGATTGAAGCATTTCAGGATGCAGATGATGATTCCGAACAGCCAGATTATTTAGGTGAAATGGAGTTGGCTGCCAGGGTAATGATTACGGGTGGTGACCTTAAAGAAGAAGAAAGAATGACCCGTGCGGATCGCATGATCATCCGTAATGCCATTATTGATGCATCAAAAAGGAAATGGGAAGCCCTCAAACAACTGGAACGAGAAGGTAAAAAACCAACCCCTGTTCAGCAACAAGTGTTGACTGAGGATGTGGCGAATGAACTGCTGATACGTTCTAGAGACCCTGAAACATCAGAAAAATTAAGAGAGCGTGCCGAGGATATGTCCAATGCTATACAGATATTTTGTACAGGCATGGCGGGCCGCTTTTTTAATCGACCAGGTGAAAATTGGCCTGAAGCGGATGTGACAATATTTGAGGTAGGCACGTTGGCTAAGGAAGATTACCAGGATCAGCTGACGGTGGCGTACATGTCATTAATGAATAAAATTAATACCATCGTTGAGCGTGAAGAGTATTCTGAGCGTCAAACCCTGATTATTACGGATGAAGCCCACCTAATTACCACTAACCCCTTATTAGCCCCCTATATCGTTAAGATCGTTAAAATGTGGCGTAAGCTGGGCGCGTGGAAGTGGCTAGCCACTCAAAATATGGGTGACTTTCCTAATGCCGCTAAAAAACTATTGGCCATGTTTGAATGGTGGATTGCGATGGTTTGCCCCAAACAGGAGATTGATGAAATAGCACGGTTTAAGCAGCTAACGGAGGAAGAAAGAACGATGCTGTTAGCGGCGACTAAAGAAAGCGGTAAATATACAGAAGGGGTTATTTTATCGGATACCGTCAAATCACTTTTTCGTAATGTCCCCCCACCCATATCCTTAGCTTTAGCCATGACAGAGAAACACGAGAAAAAAGAACGGGCCGATATTATGAAGGCCGAGGGCATTAGTGAATTACATGCCGCCTATCGAGTAGCCGATAAAATTGCACAACGGATTGAAAGAAATATAGAGGAGGGAGTGGCATGAAATACATGCGTTATTTGAAGTGGGTGGCTATTAAAGGTTATAAAATTACATTAGCCCCCTTTTATGGGTTGGCCATGCTTGCTTGGGTATTATGGGTAGTAGGAGTGCTTAATAGCCATAATGTGAGTCTGTTTTTCAGCTATTATGGTACATTTAGTGTCGATGATTGGGTTAAATCTGAAGGAGTTTGGTCTTCGCTGTTTTATCTTATCATATTTTTTGTGATACTTTTTCATATTGTCTATTCAGTGCATTGCAAGCAAATAGCAGAAAAAATTTATGTCATCATCAGTAAAAGAATTAAAATGCGACAGCAAACGATGCAAGTCCTCGCTATTAGCATTCTTTCTATAATCATGATTCCAATAATACTCTATGCACCTACAGAGAAATCAACAAGAGATGTCCCTTTTCCGCCATCTCAAGTGCTTGAGCAAAAACCAGAAATAGAACGAGCGGCGCTTGTGATGAGTGATGGCAAGTTGAAATCAGGTTCAGCGATTATAGAGCAATTGAGTGATTCATCCTACAAAATCATTTTTCAACAATAATCACGTCATATCAATAGGCTGCAAGCAGCCTATTTCCCATCTTATTTTTCAATAGCAGTTTGTACAAATAACAACCTATTCAACCTTAGTTAATTCGGCATTGAAAAATGAAAGATAACTCTATTGATTAGTGGCGCTTCTTCATTGATAGTATTTATTAAATACCTACCACATAGTGCAACGATGAAAAAAATTAACTTAATAATATTTTCATTATTATTTTGCTCGGTAATTAATGCCGCAACATTAATTGAGGCTATTGGCGATAAAAATACTCAGTTTGAGGGAGGCGATGCGGATGTATTTGAAGAGAGTAAATCGCAAGTTCACCTATACAATTTAAATGGTCCTGATGAAATAAATAAATTATTGGGGGATAAATTACCCCCTAATAAGGAGCAGGCCATGGCGATTGTAAAAAGTCGTATCGCCGTGCTTGGTCCATCATTAGAAGTTAAAACAAAAACGGCTTACCTAGGCATTACGGCGGCTATACGTTACCGACTGACAGAGTACCCGGCAATTGTCTTTAACCAAAAATATGTGATTTATGGCGAAACCGATATTGAGGCCGCTTACAATCAATATCAAGCGTGGTTAGATAAGCATGAATAAACAACGCATTAACAGCCTTTTAGTCGCACTGTTGATTTGCACGCAAAGTGTCGCTGGCCCACAAGTATCAACCATTACGTCTGCCCAAATCATAGGCTCATTTGGCGATCAATCCTGTGTTAATTACTGTATAACCGGGGTTTGTGTTTGGATGACCTGCACACCGCTGGGTTGTAAAACAGACACCAGTATGCGGGTAAGTCATCGAAACCCCGATCTGCATGTTAGCGTGTATGATGAGCCAGGCGTCAGCCCTTGGATTGATTGGGGAAATACATTTGCCAGTGTAAAACTGGCAGCGGTGAATGGGCTCACAGGTACTTTTTCGGGTGGGTTTGCAGGCGGTGGCAATCAAACCAATACGAATCATGGTAATAACACCTCGCTAAGACATAAAGAAGCCGAGGTGTTTGGTAGCCCTAAACTGTTATATAACAACTTGTCTTTATTTTGCCCTTCGCAAGCAACAGCCTATCAGCCGTATATGTTCACTGAGTTGGATGCATTGACCTGGCGGATGGGTGCGGCGGAAATGGTCTATCTTGCCAGTTATACACCGGGGTTAAGGGAAATTGGTAATTTCCCCGTCAATATGTGGGGTAGTTTATTTCCTAGGACCAGTGCGGTAAACACCAATGAAGACCCTAAAGCCAATGCGATTATTGCTCAACGAGTCGGCAATATTGTCACTCAATCGGGACAGCCTCATATTTACAATGCAGTGACGGGGTATCCTGATCCTAGTTATTTATATTTTCGTATTCCTGGTGAACTCAAAGAGAACAGTAAAATAGGTGGTGTATGGCAAGAAATGCTGCCGTTACCCGAAACCAGTTGCAAGGTATTTGGCAAGGCTGATTTTACACCTATTGATAATTACTCAAATATCGCCCGGACCAGCCAAAATGAAGTAGCGGCATATACGCTTTGGCGACCTTATGAGTGCTGTGAAATAAAAGGCACTCAATATTTATACACCATTCCCCTCCGTTCTTGTTCAAATTTAGGTTGGTAAAGTTGATGAATAAAAAAATACTATCCAGTCTTACTATTGCAATGTGTTGTATTACTTGGGTTCAAGCTGATGAGCAAATGACACCAAGACCCAGAGGCAATAGTATTTTTTATTATAAATTAGGTGGCGGCCAAAATATTTCATTACCCCCATCATTGGATGTCACGGTAATCCCATTTTCTGCAAGAGGCGCGATAAATACATCATTTGGCTGTGGTAATTTTGATATCAAAACAACCTTGTCAAATTCAATTAATCGCATCAAAGATGGCATTGACTCGGCCTATGTTCAAATGCAAGAAGCCGCGACATCTGCCATTGTAGCGTTACCTGGATACCTCCTTCAAAAGGCCAATCCTGGCTTATACGACATGTTTAACAACGGTATTTTGCGTGCAGAAGAGTCATTTCGGTTAGCGACAAAATCCTGTGAACGGATGCGGTATGAGATGCAAAATGGCATTGATCCCTATGAAAAATGGGTCACGATGTCAGTCGGAGAACGCTGGAAATACTCCATTGGTAGTGGTGGCAACAGCACGGCAGATGTCACTGATGTGCGGAAAAGGGTTGATAAGGACCGTGGTGATAATGGCGTTAAATGGATCGGCGGTAAGCCTGCAGGTGGTAAAGATCAACCGCCTATTAATGTGGTAAAAGATATAGCAAAAGCCGGTTTTAATATGTTGCATAAACTACCTGTAGAATCAGAAAGTGTAATACCTACTGGTGATAGATCAACATCAGCAACGAAGTACTGGAAGTCATCAGTGGAGGTTGCTGACTGGGCTGAGCATGTACTTGGGGAAGTACGAGTAACCACCTGTGATAACTGTCAAAAAGGCAGTAGACCTGGTAATGGACTTCTAAAAACTGCTGAAAAAAAGAGAATAATAGCTAAAGATAAGTTAGTACAGTTTATGTCTGGCGAACTAGACCCGACACCGCGTAACTTAGAAACAATCAGTGCACCTGGCGTAGCAATCTCCTATCACTTGATTACCGCATTAAATAATCTCAGCGCGGATGATAAACCCTATGTCATTTCTAAATTAGCGGATGAAATTGCCCAAGCACAAACCATTGATCAAGCCCTTTCTTTAAGACGGATTTTACTAGCAGGTCGTCGGGAAGGAAATGTCCAGTCCAATGAGTTGGCTATTGAAGAAAGCCAACGAGTGATTGATGAATTGGATCAAAATATTGAAAACTTGTTGTTTGAAGATCGTGTTCGTAAAGAACTGGTGTCAGGTACAGCAGAACATGTACTCAATTTAGACTTTCATCGTAAACGTGAATCGCTGGGTATCAGAAGGCAGGGGGCTAGATACCCAAACAAATTGTCTCGTGATTTTGAATTCAGAACCGAAGACAACAGCGAAGAATAATGATGACTACCGACATAGAAGAGCAGCCTAAACAAGGTAAGCAATGGAAGCGATGGCTGATGCGGCTGCTAACATTATTGGCTGGATTTTTAGGGATTATGCTAGTGGGTCGCTTATTATTAGCGGCCTTGGATTTTAATGATATTGTGTTTTTACAGGAAAAACTCAACATAGCGGACACATTTTTCCAAGTAACTCGGCTTATATTGTATACGGTATTAATCAGCCTTTGGCCAAAAATAGTCGATTTATTAGCTCAAAAAAAACGAATATCCATTAAAGCAGCACAATTAATTAAAAATTATCGATTGAACGTATTTTTATGCTGCATGATTTATGAATTGTTTTTTGTGCATAATGTGATAGCCCTACTATTTAATTAAGCGAGACAATGTTCATGACGGTTGATAGTAGTCTAGAGCTATTTACCACGTTGTTCGGATGGCTCTTTTACGATTTTATATGGGCCATTCTAACCAAAACAGGCATATTATTAATTCCTTTTATTGGTATAGTACTAAACGCCTTTATCACAAGTCGATTGCAAGGTAGTTCGTCTGATACCGTACTCCCG
The DNA here is from genome assembly GCF_026309355.1 of Spartinivicinus marinus. Lineage (NCBI taxonomy): Bacteria > Pseudomonadati > Pseudomonadota > Gammaproteobacteria > Oceanospirillales > Zooshikellaceae > Spartinivicinus > Spartinivicinus marinus. Next base: position 88,786 of record NZ_JAPJZK010000002.1, on the reverse strand, counting down.
ATGATCAGACGGCTTGAACTAAGACTGTTCATCGCATTTTTTGTGTTGCTATTTGCTGGTCAACCTATCGTAACACTGAGCGTCAATGAAGTTTCTTATACACCACGCTCCATTCGTGGACTCCCTACGCAGCAAGAATTTGCCCATGAAAATAACACGACTTATGGCAGTATATCGTTTAAAAACCACCCCAATGCGGTGAAAGTCCCCTTATTGTGGTATGCCGTTTTACAGGCTGCATCAGGCATCAACCGGGCGGTTATAGAGGCTGTCCCCCCCATTGCGGATTATCGATCATTAACTGAACAAATGCGATTGACGAATATTGAGGATGACCAACTAAGAGCACAACTACAAAAATTTTATACGGCTTGTTTTATGCCAGCTCGGTCAAAATTTCACAATGAGAAACCTGATACAGCAGTAGTGCGGGAAATCTTTGAGGAACATGGAGCGGATGACCCTGATTATATAGGGTCTCAGTTATATATGACCCGACCAGGTTATTATGACACGCTGCGACCAGCTCATCATGTAAAAGGGTTTCCTTATAATGAAACACGAGATAAAGAATGGGATGTTGATGATCCCAATCGTCCTGAATTTGGTCGTCCAACCTGCCGTGAATGGTGGAATAACCTAAAACCACGGATTGTTAATCAAGCCAGTAATGTCGATGGTTTTTTAGAGTTTTTAGGCGGATCTTGGAATGAATCTAAGCGTCATGATGTATTGGTTAAATCGATCTTAAGCAAAGATCCCCCCAGTATTTATAAACGTGGCGTTAACTATGCCCACGCCAATGGTATTGATGCGGATGGCAATATTGGGATGTTAAAGAGTATTTATAATTCTGCAACGGGTGTCGTGGAATGGGCTGGGTTACTACACCAAACGGCGTTGCATGAGACATCCATGAGTGTGATTTTAAAACTTGAGCATCCATTTCAAGCACTCATTTTAATGTCAATTTATATTGTACTGCCATTTTTAATATTGTTTACCGCTTATCGATTAGAAGTTTTACTAATAGGTTCAATACTGTTATTTACCATCAAATTATGGACATTGTTATGGTTTTTCGCTTTTTGGATCGACAATAATTTATTGCTGGCTATGTATCCTGATACAGAGAGTTTAGCCTCATTTTTCGGTGGTAACGATATGAGTAACCAACGAATGAGGATGTTATTAAACATTTTAGTCGGTTCATTACATATTTTATTCCCTTTGATATTGGCAATTATTGCTGGATATGCCGGCGTAAGAATGTCTGGCGCAACGCATTTATTTTTAATGCAAACGGGGGCTTATCAAACAGCTGCTGTTGGTGCAAACCGTACCACTAGAAGAGGCGCTACAGGGGCTGCAAGACAGGCAAAAGGAAAATGACATGATAGTCAACAGTGGTTTAGAAATGTTTACCACTCTGTTTGGGTGGATGTTTTATGACTTCATTTGGGAAATACTGGTTAAAACTGGCATTGTATTGATTCCATTTATTATGATCATCATCACCACGATGATTGAGTCACGGCAATCTGGTGATTCTGGGAGTACGGCGCTTGGCATGATTCGTACGCTTGAAATACGACTGCTCTTAGCCTTTTTTGTGGTGCTGTTTGCTGCTCAGCCTATTGTCACCCTGACGGTTAATGAAGTGACGTATACCCCGCGAGCAATACGAGGACTCCCGACGCAAACTGAGCATCCTCATGATAACAATACGACGTATGGTAGTATTTCGTTTAAAAACTACCCTGAGTCAGTGAAGGTACCTTTATTGTGGTATGCGACGCTTAACACCATTACGGGTATTAATCGCAGTGTCATGGAAGCTGTGCCTCCTATTAAGGATTTTCGAACCTATATTAACCAGATGCGGTTAGTCAGTATTAATGACGATTATGTCAGGCAGGAAACCAACCAATTTTACACAGACTGCTTTGTACCTGCTCGCTCGAAATATTACGATGATGAGCCCGGCTCTACTGCTGTAACAGAGCGACTGGAGGAGTATGGTCGTGAAGATCCAGAGTGGATAGGCTCACGTATTTACAGTGAGGTACCAGGCTACTACGACAAGTTACGTGCCGAGACGCCAGTAAAAGGATTTCCTTACAATGCCACTCGCGACAAGGAGTGGGAGGCCGATGATCCAGGGCGACCAGAATTTGGGCGGCCTAACTGTCGTGAATGGTGGAATACATTAAGAGAGAAATTAGTAGAACAGGATAAAGAGGCTGGTCTATGGACCAATTTTATTAATTACGACTGGGATGAAGGGCAACGAAAAGATAACCTAGTTAAAAATATTCTGTCTCGTGACCCACCCAAAATCGTTAAGAGAGGCCCCTATTATGCGTATCTCAATGGAGCAGGGGAGGATGGTGATCGGTCTTTGCTACAGGATGTACGTGATATTGTAGGGTGGCTGGCCATATTTGGTGAAGCAGCCACACATGAAACATTTCTGAGCGTGTTTTTGAAAATTGAGGATGAATTACAGGCGCTGGTACTGATGGGGATTTTTGCGCTATTACCATTTTTAGTATTATTTATGGGATTTAAAATCGAGAGTATGCTGTATGGTGTGATTTTATTGGTCAGTGTAAAAATACTATCACTACTATGGTTTTTGGCTTGGTGGGTGGATAATAATTTACTGCTAGCAATGTACCCTGAAACTGGCATGATGGCCACGTCATTAGCGGGTTCTGCGGATCTTGCCGCCCTAGATTTACGTGCGTTATTAAGTACACTGACAGGTTCATTGCATATTATTCTGCCATTGATATTCTTTATGATTGCATCCTATGCAGGCGTCAATATGTCTGGTATCTCTGACATGGTGTCTAGTACCGCTCAGCGTTGGAAGCAGGCGTCTGAAAACATGAATCGAAATGCCATCAATACAACAGTAGAGGGCTATAAATGGAATCAACGACGTAAACAAAACAATGAAAGAAAGGAAGAAAACAGGGAACAACGGGGTAATGAAAGAAGCCAAATGCGATCTGAATGGAGAGCGGAGCTAAGAAAGCATAGAGAAGAAATTAGGAAAGAATTAAATCAGCGTTAATGATCAATAGGTGGGCAATTGCCCGCCTATTTTCTGATTGGCCGTTTAAAAATTGTAATAATACGACTACTGGTTGTTGCTGTACTTACTGCTTCCCACCCCTCTAATCCTAGAACCTTAAACTCTTCACGCATAGCATTTACAGCACCAGAACCAGTTTTTGGCAGGTTAACAATTTTATATTCCCATTGAACTAATCTTTTTGATTGTGATGCAAAGCTTACAGGACTAAGGAACAGTACTAACAAAAACCAATAAGTCATTTTTTTCATGCTTTGTATCCTTCTTTTTAAGTTGTTAAATCAATAAACTCATTGTACACTATATATTCAATCTGTTGCTATTACAGTCTTAATAGCATTCACTAAAGGTTGCCTTTTGGCAGTGATAAAACCTTTCTTTTTGAGTAATTGTAAGACAGTATTTCAAGCTTTTACTCTCTAGCATAAATGGGGTTTTCCCATTTTTTCTTCATTGAATCAAGTCTTTTATAGGCTATTAGGCTACATCAGCCAACTTTTTGATGAATTTTGCGTAATACAGTAAACCAGAGCCTCTGGTGTGTTATGTGATCTTTTCAAATTCCTTTTTGTTGGGCTAATAGCTCTATTGACTTTTTATTATTTATTAAGCTTTTTAAGGAGAAAGCTATGCGAGGCGTTAACAAAGTTATTTTAGTTGGTAACTTAGGTGCAGATCCAGAGATTCGTTATATGCCTAACGGCAACGCTGTAGCTAACTTGAGTATTGCAACTAGCGAACAATGGAAGGATAAACAAACGGGTCAACAGCAAAGCAAAACTGAATGGCATCGGGTTGTTATTTTTGGCAAGATAGCAGAAGTTGCGGGACAGTATGCACGTAAAGGCTCTAAGTTGTATTTAGAAGGCAAGCTACAAACTCGCAAATGGCAGGCGCAAGATGGCCAAGATCGTTATACAACAGAAGTTGTTGTAGACATTAATGGTCAAATGCAACTGCTAGATTCTCGCCCAGAAGGTAATAATCTTAATGGGGTAGGGCAACAAAACCAGCACTTTCAGCAGCCGCAGAATCATCCTGCAAACGCTAATGGTAAACAAACTCCACCCCAAGGATTAAGGCAACAAAACCAGGGTTATCAGCAAAACAATCAGCATTTAAATGATAACTCAGGGCAGCATATATCAATGGCAGGTCAACCAAACTCTTCTAATCACGCTCAACCTGTGATGGACGGTGGTTATGACTCGTTCACTGATGATATACCCTTCGATTTTTTTATGAGAGGTATGTATTAAACATTGCTTAAAAACCCCTGTGTACAGGGGTTTTTCTTTATTTTCCCTCTACATTTCTTGTAGCTAATTGCCATCTGTATAAAATCCCTGATATAGTAAACAATTCTTCTGTTGCTATTGCAGTATCAATAGCACCCTCACTAAAGGTCGCCATTAGGTAGTGATAAATGACCTTCTTTTTGAACATTATTTGTTCGCTTGTTAAACAGGTTTTTCCTGTTTATCTCGTCTTAAGGAAACAGCTATGTCTAATACACAGTCTATTGTGTACTTTGATAGCTACTTTTCTGCAATGGGTTTGCTTCAATCAGTTGAAAAAACTTATTGCTAATAAAACAGTAATTAAGGCAAGAATAAATGTTCGTCAGGGATCATCTCTGCGACCTATTTATATTCCTTATACTGTATTTATCTATGATGGTAAAAATCAAAATATTCTTTTTGATTTAAAAGAGGCGTTAAAAGAAAAGTCAACAATATTGTTGGGTTTTCGAGCTTCTAATCCTGAACCAAAGCCTTATGTAATTATTGAAGGTGAGTTTTCTGGAAAAATTGATTTTTATTTATCGGCAACTCTGCTGGAAATTAATCATATAGAAGTTGATGGTGTTGTAGTTTCAGCATAATTAACCTTCTAGTTTTCCTCTTTCCTTCTTTCTCATAAGTTTTATTCCAATCAATGTGGTTTCCACATTTTTTCCTGTATCGGAGTACACAAGATGTGCTGTTCTTATGCTAGTGCCTATACACGTCGTCAAGCAATTGAAGATGGTGTTCTTATTGATGTAACTAAAGCTGCAGCTGAAGTAGGGTTTAAGTTTCCCGTCGCTTTGACTAGAGCTTGTTACGAAGATTCAGTTGGCTGGACTCAATTTGATACCAATCGTCACGGGTATCAAGATGAGGCAGGAAGGCTTTGGGATGTTCTAAATATGCTGTACTTTGCAATTAGTTCATCAAAAGGTGATTCCCAGCAACTTCTATTTCAATTTTACCGGGTCAATAGAACTAAGAGGTGTCGTGTGAATGATGCGGAGATAGTTACTTTGAAGTCGGTAGTAACACCAGGTGATTTAGGTGAACCTGTCATTACTATAATGTTGCCCGAAGAAAGTTGATAAATAAAGTCTTGCATAATGCAAGACTTTATTTATCAATTGCTTTTAATTTATGATTTTTTGCCAAATATTATTTTTTAAGCAGGCTGTTCCATGATGACGTGATTCTCCTATTCCATGACTGACTCCATCACCCACTTCTGGAATAGTTAATGTGTATTTTTTACATTTCTGTCCTGAATTTGATGTTATTGTTTTCTCAACCTCAAAATCTATTAATCCAATAGGGTTTTGCCATTGCTTGATTTCTCGATCACGAAACGTATTGAACCCACTTTGAACCAGCCTTTCTTCAGCCATCGTTATGACTGAAGGACTATGAATACCTTGTTCTATAATAGCGAGCCTAACAATATTAGGCGGAGGGAAATTGTATGAAGCTGTCTGATTACTGACGTCTTGTATTTGGACAATATTTTGCAGCGGGCATCCTGCCAGTAAAAATACAGATGCCAATGCTATTACTCTTAAAAACATAGTGAATATCCTTTTGTCATCATCACCACCAATAATGATCAAAAAACAAGCTTTTATATTGGCTGTGTGTATTTTGATCATATCGCTCTAAGCGATCGGGGAATATCATGTCAAATAGCATAATGATTAATATTTGAGCTATATATAGGGCCTTTTTACAACATATAATCAAAATTTTTACAGACGGCTTAGCCCTATAAATCACATAGCGTTTCTTAATCGTCAGTAGAGTTCTGTATATTTTTTCTTCAGTCGCTGTGATCATGTATATTGCTTACTAGATATATAACTGTGTTCAAGTTCTATCTCACCATCAATAATTTCTTGTGGGATGACTCCACCTTGTTTGATAGCGGCTTTTGCTTTGTCATTCATCAACACTAGATCATCAAAGGTTACGGGTTTAGGACAATGCTTGGGAATAGTAAATAATGTTCTAAAGCCCGATGCACCTTGATGTACCATATCTCTAAAGTGATTGTTACTGTTAAACAAGCCGAAACTTTTTGCAACAAGTGCTTTCTGCATTATCAGATCAAATTGTGCCAGCTGTCTAGCTGCAATGATGGGATAGGTTGACGTGAACTGTAGTGTATCAGGTTTTGATATCCTTTTTTTATCAATGGCAAATGACAGGTTGTCTGGCATCAAGTCGAGTATTTCATTCACTGCTTGTTCAAACTTTGATAGTATTACTTTGTTTTTTTTGAGCGCTTGCTCCGTTTTAACTAAACACCAAATACCATAGGGGTCTGGCTGATCACTCCTTACCCTTTTCTCAATGATTTTAATACTGTTGGCGAATGATATAAGCCCAATTTGTGAAAATTTTCTAGTTTCTCCATTTGCAGGCTTTCCTGTTAATAGAGCCCTAGATACATACGTTTGAAACGCAATCTCTGAAACTAAAAGATTTGACATATTTACTGTCCCAATAAGATCTAATTTTAGCCCAAATTAGATTGGTGATTGCCATTGGCAAGTAACTGAGTACTAACCTAAGTTAATCTTCATTTGTTTATTATTATTCTGGTTGGTAATGATCTTCCAAACCAAACGCAGACTGATACCTGTTGTTTTAGATATATCTAAATATTTATCTTTATCCGTACCTTTTAGGCGCTCCCATAAACTAATGACCTGAGATTCTTGTTCATCTGTATAGTTTCGTTGCTTTGTGAGGTTAGTTTTATCAGCCATTTTACGTAAGCTAGTGTAGACTTTGGGATGCATAGCAAAAAGCGTTTTCATCATGTCAGCTGATGCGTCTAACGCTATAAATTCACGTTCGATTTGATGACGGTCTTTCTTGTTTTTTGCTATCTTCAATTCTCTTTTAAGGCTTTCAAAATCAAAGCTGTAACTGATGAATTTTTCAGCCCTAGAGATCAACCGCTGCTGTTCTATTAATCCATGTTCAGTCAAGGTCTTAAGCAAGTCCTCTGGAACACCTTTGGCAACTAGTTGAGAGTATTGCTGCTTACTTAACTCTAGATAGAGATGTTGCATAAAAATTGAGCATTCATTCATTTTGCTTCCCTCTTTATCCTTGGGGTTAGTGCACGTTATCAGTACCTATAAGATAATTATACTTACAGATATGTCACTATAAGTATATTTTATCTATATATCAAGAATTATAGTTACATAGCATGGTGTTGTGATAATTTCTAGATCCTATACAAACTTTGCTAGAATAAAGGTAAATTGATTCATAAATGATAGTAATAACAAACAGATTTGTGAGGAATACGTGTAACTTTAGTTACGTATTGACATAATTTGTACACTTTTGATCATAAAGATTTCTTGATTAGCGTCATAACTAGCTGATACATTTAAATATCAGCCAACTGTTTTGATTAATCTATATGCAACCAAAGAAGCCTTTAGAAGAGCTTTTAAGTCCTGATTTAAAAGAGAAACTTGATAACAACTATTACAAAGGCGTTGACCAAGAGAGCTTTGCTAAAAGAGTTAGCTTATTGATTGAAATTGCAGGAAATGCCAGCAATTTAGGAGAATCTACTAATTTAAGTGGTGCGAACATCAGGAAATGGGCTAGGGGTGAGTCTGAACCTACAAGAGAAAATATTATTAAGCTTTCAGCTTTTGGCCATGTTTCTTTAAAATGGTTGATTAAGGGTGAAGATCCTATTTATGATGAGTCGCTTCCTATTATACCAAAAAATCTTCAACTTGATGCACTAAAGAAAAAAGTATCGGCAGGTACTGCTTCATTTTCATACTTAGAAAGAGATGAAATTCTTTGCTGTATTGAAAAATTTAATCATGAGCTTCATGATGGTCCATACGCAATAAAACTTCGAGATAAGCTTGAAGTACGAAATATTACTATTATAAATGATTTTAAATGTAGAATTAGCAAATATGAGTGGAGTAATGCACCCTCAGAGTCGTGGGAAATAAGTGATGAAAATTTAAAAGAAATAATAATTGGTAGAATAATATGGTTTAGCAAAATACTTAAATAGTTAAAGCCTTGGACGTAATTTTGGATTATGTTCAGCAGAGCATTGTTCAGAATTACGTCCAAGGCTCTATAGCCTCTTTGCATTCTACCATCTCAAGCTTGCTTTTATACCCAGTACTGTCTTATCTTGATTTTCAAGTTTGAAATTTCTTTTGTCTCGTGAGGCTGCAAAATTAGGGAGTCGAGGATAATCATGTCTTGGATTTGGCTGGTATTGAGCAAAGAAACGTAGCTCTAAGTTATTGCTTTTCATAAAACTTGGGTGGTAGCCAATATTAAAGTCATAGCGGTTATATGCCTGGGTATGATCATCATTTGAAGCACCATAATAACCTCCACCTACTTGCCATTGGCTATTAAACTTATAAGAAGTTGCTAAAAATCCTGTCCAATGTGAATATTGGGTTTTTTCGATGTCAAAATCTGTACTGTTATCGAGATATGCAATCCCGAAATTAAGCATGAGGTTATCGTACACTTGGATTCCTGATTCAACCTCAATACCCGTTAATTCAGTACTACCATTATTAATGGGATTAAAGTTGAACAAATCAATTTTTGTTGATTGAAGATTATACAACCTGTCCTTGAATATTTTAATATCTAGTGTTGTACCAATTTCTTTGTAATGACCGAAATAACCAATTTCTTGTGAAATTATTTTTTCTGCTTCCAATCCCCCTGGAGATTGTCCCGTCGCAAAGAAAATGCCTGTTTCTCGTCCTGTATAATTTGGCTCTATGTTATACAAAGTATAAGAACGGTTGCCTCTCTGCTCAAATAGGCTTGGGTTACGAAATGATTTAGTCACAGATGCACGAAATGTATGTGATGGTGAAAGATGATAGTTAACTGCAAAACGCGGTGAAAATAATCCACCTATATCATTATTTCGTTCATAAAAGCCGCCAATATTAAAGGTAAATAGTTTACTAGGTTTGTATTCACTATTAATTGAAGCTATGAACGTATTGAGCGATTGCTTACCTGAAAAATAAGTATCAGACTCTGCTGTTTCAAAACGTGTTCCGATAGTACCAACAAACCTCAAATTTTCAGAGTATTGGTATGTATCAGATAATTCAATTGTTGCCCGCATTTCTTGCAAGTCCTGGTTTAAATCCGTGCAAGAATCAAGTTTTGCATTAGGCCCTAATTCACTGAGTTTCGCTTGGAGTGCAGATAAAGCAGCATCATCTTCAACAGTACCACCAGATGGTGTTTTACCCTTTAAAAGACTAAATACATATGATTGGTTTAGCTTGTAAAGCGCTGCGGTTTCATGCAGCATCATAATAGTAGGCCTACAAGATCTCCAATCTTGCTCAAGATCACCGTTAAAATAGGTACCTAAGAGCTGTACATGGTGATCACCTATAGTTTGTGACCACTTTCCACTAATATATGTGTCTTTTCTTTCAATGTCAGGGTTTGTTATTTCTCCACTCTCAACCTCATGAATTTTATTGGTTGCATTAATATGTGATAAAGAAAATTCAAACATACTCTCGCTGTTAATATCAGTTGTTGATCGAATATTGAACGATTTTGAGCCAATGCCTGAATGATAGTCCTCATTAGCAAACGTTTTATCAAAGCCATGTTGATACGAGCTATGGGTACTCAATCTAATCGATGTATTGTTTACTTTTTTTTGTAGTCTAAGAAACGTTTCTTTTGACCCATTGGAATCATAGAAAGTTGAAATTTTATTGAATGATTTTTCGGGTCTCAATGTAATTATATTTACTACTGCAAGCAGTGAGTTAGCACCATATGTACTGGAGGCAGGACTTCGGCTAACTTCAATTCTACTTATATCATTGATTGAGACTGGTAGTGCGTGCCACGGAATTGTTGCAAAATCATATCTATAGAGTGAAATACCATCAATTATAACATTAACTCGCCTTGATTGAATGCCATTAGTGCCATGATAGTTTATTGTATAATTTGAGCCTCTATATGTAACTTGCATACCAGGAACAAGACGCATTGCTTCAGGTATAGAGGTTATTCCGTATAGATTTAACATGTCTTTTGTAATAATAGTCACAGCGTTGGGTGAGTCTTTTAACGACTGTTTCAGCTTGACTGGAGTAATTACGTTTATTACCTCAAGGTCTTCATAATCAAGATCATTTGAATAAACTATATTGGCAAATAATTGACTAAATGAAATAACTAATAACATCCGTTTCATATGACTTCTTTCTTTAAAATACTGACATGTAGTCATAGGTACTATATAGATACATGTAAAGTTAAACAAATTAATTATCTTAGCCGGATAAAAGCCTTGGTTGTGAGTTCTAACGGTTGTGAAGTATACAAGGACTGAATTAAATATATACAACCACTGTGAATTAATTGGTATTACATGAACTACTGCTCATATACTATTCACTGCTATTTTGTTTTGAGTCGATTCATTATGTTATTTATTGTATCTCTACTGTAAGGTTTTGCAATTAACTCATCAAAAGTGTTTAGATATTTACCTATAGTTTTAAGGTTACGCTGATCATAGGCCGCTACGAATAGTGGTGTCTTACAATTATTTCCTATAAACTTTTTACGTATCGATTCAATCTTTTCACTAGAATCTGAATTAATCAGTGTATCACTAATTACAATAGCATCAATATTTAGGGAGGATAATGAGACTAGTTCTTCGTTATATTCTTCTTCATAGATTATGTGTATGTCAAAGTACAGGCAAATATTTTGAAATAATATTTTATTTATTAGCGAGTGATCAGCATATAAAATATTACATTTATTACTAAATTTATTGCTTTTATTAATTTCCTCATCGATTTCATTATTATTTGATAGGGGAAGTATTGCAGTAAAGGAAAAACGAGAGCCTTTGTTAACTTCTGAATATTCTAAATCTATTTTACCATTAAGTTTAGTAGCGATATTACTTGCAATAGTCAATCCATATCCGGCATGAGAAAAATCAGAATATTTTTTACTTCCATCAATAATTGAAAATATCTTTTCTTTTTCTCCAATTCCACATCCAGTATCGGTAACTTGAATGCGAACAAAAGCATGGTTAATATTATGTGGTTCAAAATATGACTTAATTAGTATTTCACCTGATTTTGTAAAATTCACTGCATTCATAAGTAAGTTATTCAGTACTTGTCTTATCCGAATCCAGTCACTCTTGACAAAGATTGGCTTATCGAAACCATTAATGATATTGAAGTCAAACTTTAGCTGATTCGTATCAATATCATTCTTGAATTCGTATAAATAATTATTAATATTTGTATCTAGACAAAAAGTAGCTGGGTTGATATCTATATAATTTGTACCATCTATTGTCTGAAGTAATCCGTCTAAAATTTTATTAATTTCACTGCTGTTATCAATGGATTTAGAAAGTGAATAGTTTGCCTGTTTAATTATTCTATACAATTTTAATAAACTGTCTTTATGATCACCAATTGCAGAATCTAACTTTTCAAATATCAGGTCTTCAGCATCATTCAAATGTTGGGATATTATATCATTCCATGTATCTATACCAGATAACGGTATTTCCAGTCCATAACCAATGCTTGCAATCAAGGTGTCTTTTTGGTTGCTGGCCCTGTCTGCTGACTCGTTAGATGCTGTAACAACTTTAACCTGGTTTTCAAGTTCAGCGGTTTGTTTTCTTATGGTTGTTGCTGCATCTTTTAAAGCAGTTATTACCTGAGAGTATTCGTCAGTACCAACTATTTCTTCATTTAACCATTCATACTTACCTTGCTTAAAATATGATATATGATTCTTTAATAGAGACAAACGTTTAATCAAAGATCTATATAGAAATAAAATTAATGGGATACAGAGTAGTACAAATATTCCAATATTTATCATAAGGTCACCTAGCAGTACTCTGATAGATAGAGCATTAAAACTCTTTTTTTCTATTGAATATGTTAGTTTACCAATGTATTTATTATCACCAGTTGATGCATTGACATCCGATGTTAAATCACTAAGATTAAATCGTTTTGCTTTGAAAAAAAGCCGTTTAGAAAAAATATCTGAGGTGTCAGACTTTTTCCCATAGTTTGCGAATATTTCATTTTCTGAATCATAAATCACAACCATATTTATATCAGTATGTGAAACTAATGATTCCATTACACCTAAAATATCATCATTATTACCTCGCCTGAGAGATTGAATAGCTACCTTATTTAACGTATTCTCTACTACCAGACGTAGATTGTGGATTGCTATTTTAGAAATTGACTCAGTATGTTGGTATGTTGAATAAGTTGATATAATACAATAAATTGATAAAGGTAGTAGTATTATCAACCAAATTTTTAATTTTATTGAAAATCTACTAGCTATAAGGTTGGGCAGGCTTGTTTTCATAGTTTAACCTGCCTTTTTTCATATTGTTGAATCGATCTTTTTAATTGTTTTTCGTTAATTCCAACAACATTTAGAGACCGTATTACATATTTATTTGATATAACCTCATAGAATCTTGAATAATCTGGTTTAGAAAATTCGTGAAATTCATTAAACTTGTTGAACTCGTAGTAGATAGATGATGATATATTCTCTATCGTTGAGTAAGTTGTTGCTAACCCACCGCTTTTTACCAGACTACGACTAAATCCAATAATGCCTTGCTGATTAAGGTCATACGCCTTGATTAATATTTGCTCTACACTAATTTTGCTAAATAAAGCTCTATCTTTTACTAAAATTAATGATCGTGTATTATTAAGGTATTTTAATGTTTCTGCTGCTCCACCATCTCGTAGTTCACTTATAAATAGCTTTACCCCAAGTTTAGTAGATGCAGTTTTATATTCATTGATATATGTAGAGACATATTCAGTATTAATTATACCTGCTGTAGCATTTGCTCCATATAAAGTTTTAATCAAAGCTATTTGTCTGAAAGGGGATGGATCTGAATATATAGCACTAATTGAATTTGAGTGGTTATATTTTTTGCTAATTATTTGAAAAGAGTGCTTTGAAATAAATGTAGCTAGAACTGGAATATTACTATTTTTACTTAAAACATTTTCAAATGAATCAGAGCCAAGTGTGATTAGAATATTTTTTGTTGGATCGAGGTTCTTTATTTTATCAACTATGATTTTTTTTGGTGCAGCATTGATCTTTAAACTAAGTTTTTCTGATAGCTCTCTAACTACTTTTTTAGCTTGTGATGATGCATTGTTTAACTCCACAATCCATAAGTCCAAAGCAGAAGTCTGATTAGATACCAGCATTGCGATTAGTCCAATCAGTACCCTTATTGAAGCAATTAGTTTATACAACAGTCCTCCTTAGCAATGAGCACGCCTTTACCTTCTTAATCATAATATTGTGAAGTAGTGACTATGAGACGCATACAAATGAGGCTATATTTTGACCAACCACACATTTTACTAGAAAATATTATCTAGTGCTAGCATACTTAAGAAGTATTATACCAGCTGGTAAATAAATGGTACAATCTATGTTAACTTACATTTAACATTACTTGGTAAGTATTAGTAAACTACATAAAATGAGAATATGAGTAAAATGAGTAAAGTCGTACTTCTGTCCGATCACAAAAAAGAGTATGAAAATACTGAGGGTCCAGGTTTAGAAGATAATGGCGTTTATTCAGGGTTTTCAGATCGAATGAATGAGTTTCTAGACCATGTAAAGATGGATCTGCCGCCTCTGGACAAAGGTCGAATATCATACATTGCTGAACTCACAGGCTGTTCTAGACAGATAGTATCGATTTGGCTGACTAAAAATAAACCACCCAGAGATAGTGTAGATCAAGACAAGAAGACTTCTCTTTTTAAGCTAGTTGCCTACTTTATGAAACACCTTGATACAGATGTTAGTCTTTATAGAATAGTGGCTTGGCTTAGATATGGAGACGAGGCAATAGAGTCGCCGTTTAAGCAGAAACAAGTTGATGATTTAAAACAAGAGTTGCTAATCCCTCTAGCAGCAAAGGTCATAGTGGAAGAAGCTAAAGCAGCAAATATGTCAATGTCTGCTTTTAACTTGCAACTAGTTCTTGAGGAAACATTAAATATTCTGTTTGATTTTGATGTTATGTCCTACAAAAACATCCTTCCTCCTCACAGAAAGATTATACTTCAGTGCATAAAGAATAACTCTCACTAACTACTTTCATTTCGGAATTACCTCACTTCATTAGAAGTAAATGAATACAAACTCATAAATACTGTTATTCCATCGTTGAAAATAAATCCTTTTTGATATTGACTCTAAGTAATATAGAGTTAAAATGTTTTTGTCGTACAGTAAATTTTATTTGTCATCATTGATAGATAGTGTTGTATATAGAATTACTCTGTTCTTTAATATGATGATTAATATTGTAACGTAAAACTAAATATATAATTGGATGTGAACTGTAAATATATATCTATGATTTTGTATTGGTGAGGTATTTTTATGGGAGAAGAAGAGCTGTTTGTTTGTCCTTTATGTAAGCAGGAGTCAATATGTAATACTGGCAAGCAGTTTATATTTGAAGGGATTAAAATAGACACATTTAATTGTAAAAAATGCAGTTTTCAAATTATTGGCAAGGCAGGTTTTTTTAATAATGAGCTAGCTATAAACTCCCTTCATATTAGTTATGGTTAATTGTCTGGAATTTATAGGCTCCAAAACAAGCAGTAGCTGCAAAAAGCATTTATTAGAAGACTCGATTGAAGCAAGTTGTTGGTTATAAAAAATACAGTGTACAATCTCTCGTCATACCTCTGATAGATTATTTTCAGTAACCAAATATTACACATCAGCATTATTTTTTAGAGTATTATTCTGCGACTAATTGTCTTAATTTTTCAAAAGGATCTAAACAGTTGTTAATTATGGATTTTCAATCCCAATACAAGACCAAAGCTGTGCGAACTTTTATATGCGGGTGTGCTTTGGGGATTATTACTGGTTGTACATTTGCTGCTTCAGAGTCAAATATGAGTCAAAGCTGTTCTGATAAACAGTTAGCTCAAGAGCCACAGAATGTACTATCTTGTTTTATTAATAAGGAATCATCAACTCAAGCCGAATGGACACTCGTCAGTTCTGAGCAAAACGGTTCTATCACAATCTATACCTATGACTTGACTAGTCAGAACTGGCCAGAACAACAGCTTAGTAATGCAGGTAAAGATTGGCATCATAAGCTAACTATTTATGTTCCTAGAGAAGTGACCAGTCAGCAGTCGTTGTTGTTTATTAACGGTGGTACTCGTCATGCTGAAGAGCAGAAGTATTTACCAGCCCCTGAACAAGTCGATTTTCTCAGCATCGCATCAGAGACTAAGACTGTTGTAGCAGACTTACAGGACATCCCCAATCAATATTTACGGCTCGACGATGACGTTGCCCGACGTGAAGATGGAATCATGGCTTATGGGTGGAATAAGTACATGGATAACCCACGACAGAATACGGGTTGGATTGGGCATCTCCCCATGGCGAAAGCCGTAGTAAAAGCGATGGATGCAATTCAAGCTGAATCTGAAGCTCAATCTTTTCCAAAACCAAAGCAGTTTTTATTAGCTGGCGCCAGTAAGCGAGGTTGGACAGCTTGGCTAACTACTTTAGTTGATGATCGAGTGAATTCGATTGTACCCATAGTCATTGACATACTGAATACAGAGCAAAACTTGGATCACATATACAAAAGCCTGGAAGAATGGCCTTTAGCATTTAGGGATTATGTTCAGCAGGGCGTTACAGATAGGATTAAGAGCCCTGAATTTAGTAAATTAATGCAGATAGAAGATCCAATTGCCTATTTACCAAACAAAAAGTACCACGCAAGGTTATCAATACCTAAATATATTATTAATGCTTCCTCAGATGATTTTTTCGTACCTGACTCATTAAATCAGTACATTGAACAATTGCCTGGTGAAACAGTGGTAAGAATTGTGCCTAACCAGCGCCATTATATTGATTTTAAAATAGTGGGTAAGGCACTAAAAGACTATTACAAAATGCTGGTAAACCACGAAGAGCGACCTAAAGTTCTATGGCAAGCCAGTAGTGACAACCAATATGTTGAAGTCACAACACTATTTAAGCCAAAGCAAGTCAAACTATGGCAGGGGTATAATCCAGAGAAAAGAGATTTTCGTATTACCTCTAAAATTCAGTATGAAGCTTCACCATTGCAAGGTAACTGTGTAAAAGGGCGATGTACATATAGGTTACCAGTGGATCAACACAAGACTGGATATACTTCACGTTATGTTGAGTTCCTGTATCAGGATGGCGAGCATAGTCTAACCACGACTTCACCTGCCTTTATTACACCTAATACATATCAGTAGGTAATTGATTGTAAATTGACCATATCTATGGTCAATTTCAGGTTTACGCTTAAAAATACGACAGGTTAAATTATAGACAAAGTATATTATTAAAACCCTGAAACCAAAAAAGCCCCAGTGCGGTAACACTAGAGCTTTATAAACTTGGTCATAAGCAGTCTAAATTATGAAATTAAGGTCCTCAACGACTTTAATTTTAATCCGAGACTGCTTATCAGGCAAGCTTTGTCTTCAAAAAAGGCGAGTCTCGTTATGCAACAGTTATTAGTTTTATCACTTCATTTCATCCCTAATTCCGCATGTGACGGGAATTCAGGCGAATTTAGCCCTCCCTTTACTTGTTTGAATTTTCTTTACTTCGATCTATGGAATTGAGGAATCGCTATGTCTTACCAAGCTGTCAATTGGGCAAAAGATCAAGATGACTTATTACTATCTGAAAAGGCAGTGCTCAAAGCACTCGCTGAACGAGCGGATGAGAACAATAGGTGTTGGCCAGGTAAAAAGCGCATCTCTAAGGACTCTGGCGCTTCAATGTCGTCTGTTAAACGAGCAATCAAAGTATTGTGCGCAAAAAACTACATTGATTATGAAGAACGCCGACTAGAACGAGAAGACAGAAATCTCACCAACATATATACGTTGAAAATTGGAAATCAGTCGGTTAAATCTTCACCAGTAAATGAGGTGGAACCTAACTCTATTCAGGAGGAGCCTACTTTAGAGGCGGATGATTTTTGTTCGAATCCTGGTGAACCTAGGGAGGTTCATGATGAACCCAGGGGGGGTCATAGTGATCCCCTAAAATCCATAGAATATTCAGAAAAAGATATTATTATTAAAGAGCATTGCTCAAAAAACAATCTGAGATCAAATTTTAATCAGAAAAACCCTAATAAGCAAACAATCTGTCAACAGCCCAAAAAGACTATTCAAGCAGTTAACGCCAAAGTACTTGAGCAAATCAGGCAAGTACGCGGTGAAGAGTTTACCAACGCCAATGCGTTACTGATCAGGTCCAAGCTGACAGCCAACGAAGACTATTGTCGTAAGCGTGGTTTTCCCCCAGACTTCTGGATGGCTTACCAATACGTCGAGACAGGAATTAATAATTATCTGAAAACTCAGTACCGAACGGCAAAAATAACTGCCGCACGCGATGAGAAGGCCGCAGCAACGGCTAATCACTTGCAGAGCATCGCTAAGAGTATACAGAAAAAAACGTCGGATATTATTTGGAAGTCACGTACAACACTTGAGGCTTTAACTGATACCACTTGGGCAGATGCAATAAATTTTGATAACGAGTTTGAGTGCATCAGTTAGCGCTGACTCCTTGTATTATGGGTATGGGATCGAAACAAGGTCGCTCATTGGGTAGCAAAAGAATTCGGCATTTAAAAATGAAAGATTAACCCCTTCCAACTCATAGAGAAAGTTGTATGCTTTTATAAAAGCAAATTTTAAGGGGCATAGAACAAGATGCAAATGGGCAAGTCGGTGAATTTTGAATACTCTGAAGATGATATTCTGTCACTACTAAATAAAGCAGATAGCAAAGAATTTCAGCGGTGTCATGCATTCTTCCTATTATTTATGGACCAAATTAGAGGCATAGAGGAGTATATTGATTGGGATGAACACCCAATTAAGGAATTAAATCAGTTACTACGTGATACAGGCCATTGGAGCTTTAAAACGATTGAACGTTGGTTACCTAAACTAATAATAAACAAGCTTAGTATTTTTACTTACCAGTTTTTAGGTGCTGACTATGTGTCTCGATGGAATATAAAAGAGCAAACCTTTAGGTCGTTCGCTTTTGAAAATAATCAAATATTTGCTATGCCCAATGACGACAGTTACCCCCCTAAACGAGAGATAGCAAACTGGTTGACCAGTGGGCTCACACAAAAATGTTAAAGCAGGTTATAGGGTGGATTTTCCCCAAGACATTACCGAAACCTACACAAGAACTCAGCGATGATGTGAAGCATTGTCTCGTGCAGTTGGATCGTTTGGCTGGTGTGCCAAAAGAGTACTTTAATCAGTATTACCTCAGTCCTATCAAAAAGTGGGATCAACTAGCCAGTATCGATTATGATCATAACGTACTAGTTGCTAAGCTTGAGGTCATTCTTAAGGTATTAAGAAGAATGAAAGGCGCTATACTGCCGCATGGCGTACGGCCAGAGATGATTAAGCAGAAGCAGTATCAATGGCAATACGGTATATTCGTGGCTGCCCTCATCTATGACTCACATAAACACCTAGCATTACCGACTAATGAAGATGCGGCCTTAACAGGATTACTACCCATCAAACATACAACATTGTTGATAGAGGGTAATCAAAATAAGAATGTATTATTCATAAAGCAGTTATTTACCGGTGACCCTCTGGAATGGGTACAAGAAGACGAGCAATTAATAACCACCTTAATTAAAGCGATTAATGATCCTTTCGGTGAACCAATGATTGGTGAATCGTTAGTATTTGCTTATCAGCTAATACATGAAAATAAAGCGACGCCTAAGCCGGTAGAACCAGACATCATCAGTGAGGTACCCATAAAAGCGGAACAACCTCACTCAGTAGAACCCACTGAGAATAAACCAAAGAAGCCAGAACTCTCCTTAAAGGATATTGGAAACGAGTTTATTGAATGGGTGATTAGTGAAGTCAATAGAAATAATTTAACGGTAAACAAACCTGATTCCCTTGTCTATGAACCTCGGTACGGCTTGGCTTTATTGACGCCTGATATTTTTAAATTATATGAGTCCAAAAAAGGTGTGCCTTATATGACGACTCAAAAAGGGCTGCTAAAACTCAAGATACACGCCAGTATTTCTGGAAGTAACACCAAAAAAGGCCATTTACCCAACCGGTTTTTACAAGCCACTTACATATTAATTAATTCACCAGAGGTTTTAGAGCGGATTGAGATTACCAAGGATGAAGATAAGGAGTTGGTTGGTTAACGTCTCCAGATAACTGCGTTGTAAAAAGAATTCGGCATTGAAAAATGAAAGATAAGTGTATTGCCCATCACAATTAATTCTGTAAATATTTGCAACACGATTAATTTATCCGACACAAGGATTTATGGGCAATGCCTCAAGCAAGTACTTTGTCTACATGGACTCGACCTATGTCATTTGAAGATTTTTATTTTGAATATAATAAGAAGTCTGAACGTAAATATACCATCGAATCACTAGCGGTATGGATGGCGTGGATACAAGAACAGTTAAAGTATGAAGAAAAGCGGGTACCTTTAACCCATCATTATCGATCACCAACCTTAGCGCTGTTATCACATGCAAGGTCAAAGAATCCAAGGCAATTAGAGTTAGTATACGCTTATCTTTCGTTGGTCATTGACGGGGATAATACCAAAGCTAAAAAACTGAATCGTGGAATAAAGCTGCTTAATAAACCATAAGAAATATTTTTTCCTACCGCCGTATTTTTAATTTTATTAACAGATGGTTGAGGGATTCATGCGTCTATTTATTGCAGAAAAACCTGAATTAGCGGAAGCCATTGTCGCTGGGTTAGGTGTGAAAGCCAGTCGTAGAGATGGTTATTATGACTGTGGCGACGACATAGTGACCTGGTGCTATGGGCATTTGTTAGAACTGTGTGACCCTGAAGACTATGATCCTCGCTATAAAAAATGGAACAAACTCGATTTGCCTATCTTTCCTATCCCTTGGAAATACAAGGTTAAGAAAGGGGCAGAGAAACAAATTAATGTTATTAAAACATTACTAGATAATGCGACAGTTGTAGTAAATAGTGCTGACTGTGATTCGCAGGGCCAACTATTAGTTGACGAAATACTGGTTCATTTTAAGAATGAAAAGCCGGTTCAACGGATCTTAATTAATGATAATAATACGAAGGCAGTTAAAAAAGCACTTAACAATTTACGTGATAACCGAGAATTTTTTGGTTTATATCAGTCCGCGTTGGCGCAATCTGTTGCAGATCAACTTTATGGATACAACCTAACCCGTTGCTATACCTTGGCAGGACAAGAGAAAGGGTTATCCCAAGTTTTATCAATCGGAAGAGTACAGACCCCTCTGTTAGGGTTGGTTGTGCGGCGGGACAGATTACATGAAGGTCATGAAAGTAGTGTCTACTACACATTAACGGGTAGTTTTACATTTAATCAACAGTTGGTGAATGCGACATATAATCCCAGTGCAGAAGCGCCTGTTGATGATAAAAAGCGGGTTATTGGCAAAGCATTTATTACTGCAGTTGCGGAGCAGTGTAAGGGAAAGCCTGCCATTATCGCGGCAGTAGAGGTACAGGAGAAAGAAGAATCAGCCCCATTGCCTTATAACCTGTTGAGGCTTCAAGCCGATGCTTCACGGAAGTTCAGCATTACATCCGATAAAACCTTATCCATTACACAAGCGCTTAGGGAAAAGTACAAGGTTATCACCTATAACCGTTCTGATTGTGAATACCTCCCAGAAGATCAACATGATGATGCACCTGCCGTATTGAATGCGATCTATCAAACAGGATCCGTTTTAAAAGGGGCTGCACAAAAGGCAGACCCCACCATAAAAAGTCGGGCATTTAATAGTGCTAATGTCTCTGCTCACCACGGTATTATCCCAACTGAAAATAGTGCTAACTTTGATCAAATGAGTAAGCAAGAACAACAAATCTACTTATTGATCGCCAGAGCGTATATTGCTCAGTTTTTTCCAAAACAGCTATGCCGTCTAACCAAGCTCACTATTGATTGTGAAGGTCATCAGTTTCAGACCAATAGCCGTATAGTGCTTAAACCAGGTTGGTCAATACTCTATAAGAATGACAAAGACAATGATGAGTTAGATCACTCTGAAGCAAATACCAAACAAGATTTTAGTGAATTTCAATCAAAGACAGATGGCGTCTGTACGAATGCTCAAGTCGATGAGAAGAAAACAAAGCCTCCCGCGCTATACACCGAATCAAGCTTACTGAAAGACTTAGCGCGAGTAGCAAAGTACATTGAAGACCCACAAATCAAAAAATTATTGATTGAAAAAGACCAAGATAAGAAAGGGGAGCATGGGGGTATAGGTACCCCAGCGACTCGCAGTAGCATCATAAAAGGGCTATTCGAGCGTGGTTTTATTGAAAACAAGGGCAAAAAAATTATAAGCACAAAACTAGGCCGACAACTTCATGATGTATTGCCAAAGATGGCAGTCGTACCTGATATGACGGCCTTATGGCATCAACAACAGAAGCAAATAGAAAACAATGAGCTAACGCTTAATGAGTTCCTACAGGGTGTCTGCGAATACATTGAAACTGAAGTACAACGAATTAATACTGACGGTTTGGCTATTGAAGCGAAGCCAGGTCACAAGTGCCCTGAATGCGAGAAAGGGATACTTAGGCAACGTAAAGGTTTCTGGGGTTGTTCACGCTATCCAGAGTGCAAGGGTACGTACAGTGAATATGCTGGCAAGCCAGTTATCGCACAACCTGCTTGCCCTAACTGCACTGAAGGAAAATTAAAACGCATCCCTTTTAAAAAGAATCATTTTTGGGGCTGTAACCGTCATCCTGAGTGTAAAACCAACTTCCCAGATAAAGCAGGTAAACCGGACTTCAATAACGCTGGTAGCTCAAAACCTGAAAAAACGAACTATGCCTGTGAAAAGTGCAGTAAACCACTAATGAAGTGGCCTTCAAAGAAGAAGAAAAATACCTATTGGTATGGGTGTAGTGGGTTCAAAGATGGCTGTAAGCAGAAGTACGTTGATGATGATGGTAAACCTGATTATGACAAGGCAAAGGAGAAATAAGCATTTCCTTCAATAATAGAAAAGGGCAGTAGGAAAAAAATATTTAAAAATAACGCTTTTGTTGTGTAGGAGCGTTCGAAAGACCGTATTTAATGATGTTGTAAGCTCTCAGCAATTACCAAGGATCAATTATGGAAAAAATACTCAAGCAAACTATGATTTTTTTGGGCTATATTTCCATAGCCTTCGCTGGATTTGCATATGGTGTAATTATTATACCAGAAATGTATGAATCAAGGCCCTGGCTGTCCAATGAAGAGATATTACTCATTGGCGCAAAGTGGATTTTTGCAGCGGGATTAGCAATATTTTTACTACCAAAAATAGCCACTTATATATGTAAAAATGTAGGCACTTAAACGCAGCTTAAACTAATTACCCTGTTAGAAAGGTAAGAAATTATGTTTGAATTAATTGATCAATCTCTCTTCATTACATTATTTGCAGCCATATTAGCCGCAAAACTGGTCTCTTATGTAGCGAGTCAGTTGTATTACAAGCGCTTTGGTCTGGGGAGAGTGCAGTTGAGCGCCCAAGCTAAATCGATTGGGGCAGTACTGAAACCAAAGAATCAAAGTGAGTATAAGCTAATGTATCAACCATCTGATTCTCAGCTAGTTTGAGGTTCGGTCACAGCCAAAGATTTTGATTCCTGAAGTATCAATCTAAATCAGTATCACAAGTAATCGACGTATAAAGAATTAATGATTGAAATTAATTTTATAGCCATCATTAGTATTAAATAAGTAAGAGGGAATAAATATGGTTAAAAAATCATTGTTTGCTTTGATGTTAGCTTCTACTATCACTACCGCTCATGCTGAAATTAGCAATAAACTGACTGTGTCCAAATTGAATACGTCTCAGATGGGAAGCTTGCATTATATCAACGGCACTGCACGAAATGTAACAAAACAAGAGATAACAAATGGCTTTATAAAGTTCAAATTATACGACTCTCAGGGGGGTTGTTATTGATAATGCTATTGCCCATATCAGTAATTTGGAACCAGGTGAAGCTTGGCAGTTTCAAGCCCCAGCTACAAAGCCTTTTTCAAGATACAAAATATCCGAAGTAACGGTATACACTGATTGATGATGCCCTATCATTAAAGGGGCTTTGCCCCTTTAGACTGATCAAGCGCTTTAGCCACCTTATTACGCACACTTCGATCTCTGACAATATTCCAATGAAGTCTTAACTGTCTTGCGAGTTACACGACAAAACCCTCATTTCTTGGCCTTAATTGTACCATAAAGCAATATACGCATATTGACACATCGACATAGGCTGTATACTATTACCTCATAGCGCGTATAATGTGGAATGGTACATGGCAACATTGAGCTTTTTGAAATGGCTTTAGAACGTATTTTCGATGTAGAGGATGTGAATCTTTTACTCGAACAAAATTCCGCATCACCGTTAGGCTACAGAAATACAGCACTTATTATGGGTGGTGTTTATTGGGGTTTAACACCACTGGAACTTTCTAGTGTAACAGTTAGTGATGTAATAGCGTCAAATGGCAATTTTTTCAGAATTTGGGTGTTACCAGAGGATCGCTCTTTTAATAAAGAGGCTAGGGAAGTCCATACCGAAGATCATGTGCTTCCATTTTTTGAGAAATATACTGAATTTAGAGTTAAAGCGAAATGGGGAATGAGCAATCTACATTCCTATCGTGGATTGGACCCTAACAGCAAGTTCTTTTTAAATGATAAAGGCGCTGAATACGCTCTCACTAAAAGAAAGCCTAAAAAAGGGGAAGAGAAAAAGCCTGCAATGTATCAACCCCGGTCCATGAATGAACAATTAAAAAGAATGATAGCTAGAACAAATTTATACGGCGCGACTCCTGCCAGCTTTAGGGATAGTTTTATAAAGGGGATGTATGAGGCTGGAGCTGGCTGGAGTGACTTAATGAAAGTTACAGGTATTAAGCAAAAGCGCACCCTTGAAAATAAAGTAAGACCTCATGAGCGTGAGCTTGAAGCTGTTCTGGGAAGTTTGTTTAGTCGGGTTAAGATGCCTGATCATTTACGATAGATAAGTCAATAAGTTTAATTTTGGAAGATAAGTATATGGCAACGGATAAACACTGGCATATTAAGCCTAATAAAGACAAGGCTATAATGCTGGCAAAGCGAGAAATTGCGGTGTTTGTGCATGATGCAGTAGGGCTTGAAGGCATTCACTTTACATTGCCAGAGATCCAAACCCTCTTGGATGGAATCACTGTTGGTGGTCATAAACTTAGTGATCAGCAAATTGCTGTAAACCAAGGTAATGCCTGGCGACACTTGTTTGATTCGATACAACAAGGGACGTTCAAATTGAATGCAGATTATGCCTGTCAGCTACATGGTATTGCAGGCAAAGAAGAAGCGCTAGAATGGGGACAATTTCGTTCTGGCGGAGTTACTATAGCTGGTACAGTTTATCTGCCTCCAGATGCTAACGAGTTACCTTGTTTGTTCGATAAAATGGTGGCAGGCACCAAGTCAATAGACGACATTTTTGACCAAGCGATTTTTGTCTTTCTCACGATGGCACGTAATCAGTTTTTTTATGACGTGAATAAGCGCATGGGGCGTTTCATGATGAACGGTATTTTGCTTAACGCGGGTTATCCTGCCATCAATCTACCGGCTAAGCGACAGTTAGAGTTTAATCAGCTGATGCTCAGCTTTTATGAAACTGGTGAGCAAGAGCCAATGAATCAGTTTATGCGCTCTTGTTTAGATGAACGGCTTGTTAAAATTATGTGCGAAGAAAAGTATCGTTAGACAAACTTAACTAGGGAAAAGCAATGGCTCGATTAGGCATTAGTCAGGAAAAGATACAAAAGAAAGGTGCTGAATTTCATAAGAGTTATTTAGCTTTTCAAAAGGATCTGTCAAAATATAAGAAGGTTAGTAACGCACAATTAATTCCAATTACCGATCAATTAGAAGTATATCGTTCGAACCTTGATTGTAAACCTGGCTGCTCATATTGCTGCCATTACAGGGTTACAGCTTTTACTCATGAGATAGTTGCGATATATCTTCATATTCACAACACGTTTACACCAAAACAACTAAATAGGATCAAAGAAAAGATAATTAAGACAGCAAGCACAGTGAGCTGCATGTCTGAAGAAGAGAGAATTAGTACAAACGTAGAATGCCCTATGTTGATTGATGACCGCTGTTCTACATACTCGGTACGTCCAATGTCCTGTGCAGGCTTTCACTCAACATCATTAGAATTTTGTAAAAGACAGTTTCAGGGATCTGATGAAATCAACGGCGCTAGTGCATGGATAATGAAAATTGGTGAAAGTCTGCTCATAGAGAGAAGTATTGCAGATAATGTTATTCGTCACACCAAACAAGATCATAGTCAATATGAGCTTGTAACATCACTTGCCACTTTATTAAAAAAACCTTCGTTAATAGCTAAGTGGAGAAAAACTGGAAAGCCAATTTTTTCTAATGCGACTGTTTAGTTAGATCATAACTTATAGGTGAATTATTGTTATGAGTTACATATATTTAGTATTTTGTATAATTTTAGTAGTTTCTATTTTGCTATACATATTTAGGGATAGATTAAATGCTTTTATAAAAGGGCAACCTTACAGAGAGTATTTAGAACAAAAAATAGCCGAACTTGATGAACAAATAGAATTAGTGAAAAGCCAAATCAGTACAGAAGATAAGGGAAGAGCTGAACTTTATCAACCTAACTTCCTCACTAATTTTCGTGATAACTATTGGGGGGCTTGGCCTAGAACCCTGTTAGTTATAACAGTTACCATTCTGGGTTCTATTGGGCTTGCATGGATTTCATATTTATTTGGTTTTGGGAGTAAGCCAAGTTTGTTTAGCTTACTTCCAATTTCTTTAGGTGTGCTGTCTATGATGGGCTTAGCTTATTTAATCAACAAGCGATGGCCAAACTGAGGTAAGAAGATGTCTGAAAAGAAGGAAAATAGCGATAGTGACTCAATAGTTTTACTTTTAAATATTTGCTGTATTTTTATGATTAGTGCGTGTATCGCAATATTTTTTAGTGCTGACACAGTGGAGAAGTATTATTCAATGGGATTTGCCGCTATTGCTGCAGCTGCTTTTGGTTTTGTAAGATATCATTATACTAGAAATAAATGAAAAAAGTAATTAGTCGGGAGTATTGGAAAAAGGCAGGAGCATTGGAAGGTGAGCGATCCAGGCAGGAAAGACAGGTTGCCCTATGATGAAGGTGCCGAAGCGTACCATCTACGTAAACATTACAACACTAATCCTTACCCAAAAGAAGACTGGAAGCATGAAGAATGGTATTTAGGCTGGAGCCAGTCAGAAGAGTGCGACGGTGATAGTTGGGATTGGTCTACTGATGATTTTAAAAAGGACTAAGTTGGAAAATGAAAATAGAAGATATTACAGAAGATTGGGATCTAGTAGTTACTGCTCTGCAAGCCTTATGGCGTGAGCGAGTTTCTGCATACAACACTACTACAACAGTTGCTCAGCTTAATGGTATGGAGTCTCCTAAAGAAGAATTATTTGGTATTAGCGAAGCTGCTGATGCCTTAAGACGCATCGGCGCAGCTCCAGTGCGATAGTTTGTAATATTGGAATAACTTTTTTCTACCTCTCATTAAATTGCTCGTATTGGGATAAGGATACTATGAAACTAGACTGTAGCCATGAGTTAAAACCTATATGGCTAGGGGCTGAAATAGGCCACTTTTTAATTCCATATCAAATTCCTAAAAATAAAAAATATCTAGCTAAGTTACTGCATACATTATGGGGTGGAACTGCTCTAGTTGGGCTTTTGGCGACAATATTTTTAGCTTGGAATAGCAGCCTATACTTACTTGCGACTCTTGTTATATTTTCTTTAGGCTTCTGGCAGTGGATGGTTGTAAGAAATGACTGGCCTCTAAATTTTGATTGTTTTGCAATCACTCCATATGAGTTAGCTAGTGAAATGAAAATTATTTGCCTTAGTGAAGGTGACTATAAAATAAGCATTAAGCGTCGCACTTTAAGACATATCGAGTCAGCAGAAGGTTTTAAAGAAGCTTTAGCAATAGTTAAATCTGGTGAAATTAACAAGCTTAGTTAGGTTGGAATATGTTATGTTGACATTGATTGATTTCACTTGAGGGTGTTGACCAATAAATTAAATTATTGACCAACACAGCAGAGAAGAAAATTATTTTACTTAAATAAATTTTCTAGCTGTTCAACTTGGTAGGCATTCAGCAACCAACGGTTTAATGTAGCTGAATCCGCCTGCAATAGCTTTTCGTCTACCCAAGTAGGCAGTGGGCCAAACCGATGTTGCAGGATAAAACGAATTGAATTGACTTGACCTTCTACTCGGCCTTTATCAATGCCCTTTTTCTCACCGATTTCAATACCTTTATCAATGCCAGTTTTCTCACCTTCTGACTTCCACTGTTCTACCCATTGGCCTACGCGCTTTGAAAGCATCTGCTGTACCTCATGTAAGTCTTGTAATGCCTCTACTTTGGGCTCACTCTCATGACTTAGCTGCTGTAGTGGGCCTTGCTTTAACCAGGCCACAAACGCCTGTCTAAGGCTTGATTGCTCTGGCTTCTCTAACCATTTTACCAGAGTACCAATGACTTGTGCCAGATGCTCTATAGTATCGATGTTCTCTAGTCTGAACAGTGCAGCAACTAGGTTCTTCAATGGTTGTGTCCTTACGACACCATAGCTTGAATTATAATTTTTTATCAGTATCAAAGTATCCCGCTCATTGAGCTGACGTAAAATTCCACGGTAGCCAATTTTCTGGGTTAGCTTTTACTGCTTCTTGATTTCGCTGAATGGCATTAAAGTAGTCAAACACATGAACCCCCGCACTGGCTGCTGTTGCAATCATTGATGTAATCACATCAGCCACATTGGCACCTGTTTGGGTTTTGAAAAACAAACTATTTTTACGCCCTCGTACCACTAATTTGAGGGTTGCTTCCATTTGATTGTTATCCAGCTTGGCACCTTCATGGGTGCAAAATCGAGTGAGTCCATTATAGTGGCGTTCAAAATAGCCAATGGCTTTGCCTAGTCCGCTATTTTTTTCTACTTTTCCGCTTTGTATTAGCTGGCTTCCCCATTCGCGGATCTTGGCCATAATAGGCAATGAATGCTGTTGGTGATATTCCAGTCGTTCTTTAGGTGACAAGCTGTCTTTTTTTGTCTGTTTCTCATGCGTCCAAATGTGGCCATATTGTTCCAACACATAATCAACTTCCTGGGGAAAGTGCTGAATAACATCCACAAACTGCCGTCTTCCGTGGCTATTGCAAAGCGAACGAATCATTTCGCACGGCACATGTGGGTTATTATTTGACAAAGCATCACTCATTAAAATGGGTGGTGGTTGGTCGGGTGAACGCTTTTCCAACAATTCATCCATGAGTTCACCTGCATGGCCAATATTGGTTTGAAATAGGGTGATTTCTTGCCCTGAGGGCAGTGTGGCAATGACACCTGAGGTATAAATACCACTTCTGAGTGTTGGCTTGTCACTCCCATGCCGCTTTTTCATCGTTGGCTGCTGGTCAAGAATACGGTGAGTAGTGTCATCCAAGTGGTAATGAATGGCATTTCCTGCCGCCGCTTTCATGATGTCAAACACGGCTTGTAAATCACTGGCTAAGTAGTTGCATTGATCAGCAATGGTAGAGGCACTGATGGATACCCCTAATAAGTCTTGTAAGCTCTGCTGGCGATAAAACGGTGAGCCTGCAAAATACTTATTCAAGGCCATCAGTGAGCGTGCAGAATAGCCATACATCTGGTCACCACTTCCATCGGCGTTGACCGACTCAGGTAAATCCGCAGTAAAAAATACACCACACGCATTACAGCGCAATCGCTCAAATAAGTGTTGTTCACGGGTATAGGGACTGTGACCGGTAATACGAAGCAACCGCGCCGGCTCATAGTGATAGAGCTTACCCAATGTACACTCTGGGCAACGCTCACCGGCTTGCAACCCAGCTATTGGATGGTGAATCGTTACTGGGGGTTGCTGTTTAACTGACTTCTTCTTTGATGGGGTAGACTGGTTGCTTTTTTTCTTCCGTGATCGGGGTTGGCCAGTGCCAGTGTTTCCTTGGTTGTTTTTTCCAAGTACATCACTGCGCTTTTCCGAGGACTTTTCAATACCTAACTGTTTACGTAGCTTATGCAGGGTAATATCTTGATTCTGCAATTGCTGATGCAGGTTGATCAGCGTTGATATGGCATCCAAGGCTTGCTGGCCCTGCTCTTTATTTAACGCCAAACCATATTCCATCGACTCACTGATTTTGTTTGTCAATACATCCAGCTCAGCAATATCAATTTCAACGTAAACCGTCACTGCTACCCCCTTATAGAAGGGTTCGCTAGCTTAATGATGAAATATAAAATAGCAAGTAAAATCATACGGTCTGTTTTGTGTGACTAAAAGATTGTCCTCTTAACAACACGATTAACTGCTTGGCTGCAATGGCCTGTGTTAAGACACCATTTGTCGGCCAACCTTGAAAGCGCCCTTGGGATAACCGCTTAGTCATGAGCCAAAAACCCGTGCCATCATAGTGCAATGCTCGAATCATGGTTTTACTGCGATTAATAAAAACAAATACGACACCTGTGCGAGGCTCTTGTTCAAGGGATTGCTTACATAAGGCGACAAAACCATCAATGCCTTTTCTAAAATCCGCAGGCTGAGTCGCCAACAAAATGTGCGTACTGGTTGTTAGCGGTATCATTTATAGTCCCCTTGTCCTGCCTGTAATTCACGCACGACTGCACTCAACTGCGAACCAGAAAGTTCACCTTGAATAGACATCTGCACGCCATGAGAAAGGGTTAAATGAATACGCAATGATGAATTGTATGTATGGTTATCAACGGGAGCAATCGGTTGTGTTAAAGCCACAAAATCAGAAGATGGATCATTACCTTGTTCTACAAGCTGCCAGCTTTTTAAGGCTGAATGGCTAAGCCCCAAGGTATTTATCACTTTAGAAACAGAGTAATGCTCTAATAATGCCAGGGCTTGTTGCCGCAATGCAGCTGGTGTCTTTTGTCGTTTACCAGGACGATTTTCTCGCCAGGCTTGAAAGGCTGCTGCGACTGATTCAAGGGATATTGAGTCTACCATAATACTTCCTTACAAATTATTCGGAAGCTAGTAAACCACTAAAAATTAATAAAGTTGAGCTAGGGTGTCGTAAGGACACAATGGTTTGAGTTCTTCATCGGTGAACAGGTGCTCCTCAATCAACATATATTGCTGTTCGGGTTGCCATTGGCGAAGAGGTTCTGGCATTGGTTGGATAAGATCTGATAGCTGTGTGGGAGCCCGCCAGCGTGAGTCACCATTGTATAGGACGATAGGAAATACAGGAGGTAATGTACGTGGTTTGGGTAATTGCTTAGCTTTGATGAGGTCTTGATAGAGTAAGCCCACATAGGTCATTAATCTGACCGCCATGAAGTGGTCTATGGTCGATTGAAATTCCAATAACAAGTAAACGTAAAGCCATTCATCTCCTTCACCATACTTCACTCGCCAGATCATGTCATTTGACCGTTCCCGCAGGTCATCAGCGATGTAGCTACCATTAACCCGTTCTAGGGTAGAAAAATCCAGTTGAGCAATCCAAGGCTCATGGACAAATCCCGTGAGTAGGTCTTGGACCATTTCAGGGTGTGAAAAGAATTGTTTGTAAGCATGATCATGGGGCATACAACAGGCTCAGTAAGATCAGAGAGAATAGAGGATCGACAATAACTGAATTCTTTTCAAGAAAAAATGTTTCTTTATTACGTAGACACCTCCCCTTTGGGGAGGCTGGGAGGGGCTTGTTATTATTGAAGCCAACAGCCCCTACCGTTTGTGGGCAAAGGTATCAAGCTGTGGGTAAGCTCGTGCAGAAAAGCAGCGCTTTTGTGTCACAGCTTATCCATCAGTTTATACCTGTTCCTGACGCGTCAGGATGTCCATAACACTACGGCTCAATCTCACAGCAATATATTAATTATTGAATCTCTAAGGGCCATATTCCCCGCTGCTTGCAGCGTATGTAACTTTCAAGGTGACCGTTCCGAAGGAAAAAAACGGCGAAATACCCCGTAGCTTGCTGCGGGGATAGTCGTTTTTTAGGTCACAGCCATTTTATTAGTCACCTGAAAGGTTAAAACCACCGGCTTTTAGCCGGTCAGCTTTAGCTGTGATACTCTGAGTCTACTTATATTTATATAATGCTGTAGGGGTATTGCGATGGACTATAGATATGGTAGCCATACAGTTTTCAAAATTCAGTATCATTTTGTATTTGTAACGAAATATCGTTATCAAGTGCTAAAAGGTGATGTTGGTTTAAAGGCTCGAGAGTTAATACGACAGACATGCCATACTTTTGAAATTGATATATTAAAGGGTGTCATTAGTAAGGATCATGTACATCTGCTAGTTTCAGCGCCACCCAATATGGCTCCTAGCGAAATAATGCGAAGAGTAAAAGGTCGAACGTCGGCAAAACTGTTTGAAAGCTATCCTGATTTAAGGAAAAGATACTGGGGTCGACATTTTTGGGCTAGAGGTTATTTTTGTGTGACTTCAGGAGATGTAACAGAAGAAATGATAAAAGAATATTTAGAACATCACTTTGAGCCGAGGATTGATGATAATTTTAGGACTGAAGACTGATAAAAAAAACGGGTCTTCGACCCGTATCCGGACTTTCAGTCCATATTACTAACCCACCTACTTTAGTAGGTGGTTGTTTAGTTAAAAAAATCGTTGTCTTTTTTTGCCGTCGATAGATAATGAGGTTTCTATGGTAGAGTTATCATCTCGTTGTGCTCTCTTTAAAGCAGTAGAGAGCGTTGTTTATCTGCAAATCCCTATTCATGCTGATTTATTATTAGCTTGAAAATATATTATTTACGATTTTTTATCAAAAAAAAGACATGATTGATCCTAGCATTCTACCACTATGGCATTGATGTACTAGAAAATAACCTACGAATTAATTAATAAATTTCAGCAAAAATGTCATAGGTTAATCATTGTGTAAGCGTCTGTTTTGAGCGCGTAATGAAGTTTGCTAATGCAATACTTCGGACAGTTTTATAAGTATCGTAAGTTGTTGAACACTTGTAACGCTACCTTAATACACTTTATTGCAGGATAGGTTGTGCAATAAACTCCTACTTCCTATGATATATGGTCTGTAGGCATATGTCGTATAACTAAAAAGCTGTCTACAGTATTACTAATGCTGATTTGCTTGAACTGCTCGATAGTTAATGTCGTTGGTATCCCTTGGATTTTCTGAGTTGTAGCCATTTTACCTTTAAAAAAAGCGTATTGTACTGCAGATGAAGGAGATAGTAGTGTTTCAGACCAAACCGCTATATCTAAAGGGATGCAGAGTAACCCTCATTAACTGAGAAACCCATAACAGCAGTGGTAAAGATAAAATGGATCAATTAACAGACCTAAAAGCTATTCTACACTCCAAGCGGGCCAACATTTATTACCTGGAAAAATGCAGAGTAATGCAAAAAGATGGTCGAATTCTTTACCTCACAGAGGCTAAGAGTGAAAACCAGTATTGGAATATCCCTATTGCAAACACCACCTGTTTACTTCTGGGTACCGGCACATCGATAACTCAGGCTGCTATGCGTATGCTGGCACAAGCGGGTGTTTTAGTAGGCTTTTGCGGTGGTGGTGGCACGCCACTCCTCATGGGCAATGAGGTCGAATGGTTAACACCGCAAAGTGAATACAGACCAACGGAGTACATGCAGGGATGGATGAAATTCTGGTTTGACGGCAACAAGCGTTTATATGCCGCCAAACAATTCCAACTCTCTCGTATCAGCTATTTACAAACGCATTGGGATAAAAGCCGGGATCTTGCCGCAGAAGGCTTCAATAGCTCTGATTTAGAGCAAGAACTACGAATATGTAAAAATAAAATCCAAAATGCAAATAAAGTGACCAGCCTGTTACAGGCTGAAGCAGAATTAACAAAACAGCTTTACCGATACGCTGCCAATCGAACCCAGTACGGCGAGTTCAGTCGCGAAAGAGATGCAACTGATAAAGCCAATGCCTTTTTAAACCACGGGAATTACCTAGCCTACGGGTTGGCAGCGACTACCTTGTGGGTGCTGGGGATTCCCCATGGGTTTGCTGTTATGCATGGTAAAACCCGACGCGGTGCACTGGTATTTGACATAGCTGATTTAATTAAGGACGCGATTATTCTTCCTTGGGCTTTTATTTGGGTTGTGTCGCAAGAATTTTTCAGACTCAAAAATGCCTACTTTCAAGACACACTTAGCCTGCTAATGCACAGAATTGTTCAAACATTGTCTTATGTTGAGCGGCTGGGTCAGTAGACTGACCTTTCCTAAGCATATGCACCAACTCAATACCAGCCAGTGTTGATCGAGCACTATTAAATGATTTAAAGCCCAACATTGGTCGGGTAATCCGCTTTATAAATCGATGGTCCTGCTCAATAATGTTATTGAGGTACTTTACTTGCCTTATAATAATTGGCTTCTCCATCTCTTTATTAATTTCCTCAATAGCCGCATTATTCGCTGCACTGCCATCAATTGTTATCTTTTCTGGTACGCCATTAGCGCGAATGGCTTTCTTGAAAAATCGCTTGGCAGCCTTAGTGTCCCGGTGCTTGGTAAATAAGAAGTCAATGGTCTGCCCGTCTTTATCAACGGCCCTGTAAAGGTAATACCACTTGCCTTTTACCTTAATATAGGTCTCATCCATTCGCCAACTGCTACCAACAGGTGACTTCTTTTTTCGAAACTGCTTTTCTAATTTTGGCCCGTATTTAGTCACCCAGCGCTGAATAGTCGCATGATCTACATCCACATTGCGATCTTGCATGAGTTCTTCTATATCGCGGTAGCTCAAGGCAAATCGAAGGTAATAGTAGACAACTTGTAGTACGACACATTTAGGGAAATGACAACCTTTGAAGCGCTCATCAGAACTCATATCGACTACAAAATAATCAGAAATTTAGAGGAAGCTGGAAAGGCTATCATGATGGGTAAAAGTTTGCGACAGAGCCAGAATGGGGGCATAAAGAAATTTGCGGGCTTTGTTGTTTGGTAGGAGAGTCGCCAGCCCATCCTCTGGAAGCTCAACGTCATAAAAGACTTCTTCATCCACGCCAAGCAGGCTTTCCTGGGAATCTGAGCCTTTTTCTTGGGCCTGTTTCTCTGCTTCTTTATTATCACTCTTCTGGTTATGTAGTTCAGCAATCGCTTTGGAGCCAATAAGAACAGCTAAGTCACTGCCATCGCTTTGCTGAAAAATGCGTTCACGGTATTCATCGCCAGTTTGCAGTGTCAGCGTACGCAGACCCAGTGCCAGAATATAGCGAAGACCATCATTATTCTCAGCAAGGGCCAGCATGACCTTAGCGTTGGCAAAGGTCTTGCCACACCCGGTGCTGGCCATATTAACGGCAAAGAAACCGTATTTCTGATCATTATGCTGGGATGTCCAATCACTGACCTTGCTTGCGGCTTTATCCTGCCAACGAAATGGAGTGGGGCTTTTTTTCCTGAGAGCTGTAATATTATCAGTAACGGGTAGTTGCCGTTCTAATTGGGGCAGCTTATTCACGTTGCGCTTGGCCTGCTCATAAACGCCAATCAAATGCTGGTCCAGCGCCTGCTTTGGTGCTCCATCTTTTTGGGTATTGGCGATCAGACCAATATGATGTTTCCAGGGACCAGATTCTTGTGCAGATAATGAGGAATAATAGTGGTCACCCAGCATTAAACAGAGGCGAGCGTGATGGAGTATGGGGCGGTAACTGCCGGTTGACATTAAAGTGTCAACCAGGGGTTGTTGATCCAGTAGTTTTTTGGCCCAGCGCTTGAGTGCTTTGAGCCAGGAATTGGAATTTGTAACCAAACCTTGAGGAAACAGCAAACAATCTGCCAATGTTTCCCGTGCAGGCTCATTCCAATAACCCCACTCACGGGAAATATGAGCAAACAACTTATTAATACTCTCTGCTTCTTCCCGTCCCTTCCATTCGTTTAGTAGCTCTTTGGATTTGCTCCGTTGTAAAGGCATCCGATGATGGGTCACAATCAACCAGACAACTAGTTTGGCAATGGTCGGTAATCCAGCTAAGGGAGTTTTAATTGATGGCAAATCGACCTGCATAAGTTGTGATTCGCTAACTTCCCCTTGGGCGAGTAGTTTTAACCAGCCTTCGTCAGATTCAGCATTTGTGCTTTCTATTAGTGCTTTCAGCAATAAGCAGGATACCCATTCATGACGTAAAGCATCGCCTTGTTTGCCTTTGTAATTTGTGTCCAGTTTTTCCTGAAAACGGGCGCTTGCTTTTCCCCAGTCATGCAGTAAAGCTGCCAGTGAAGCTAAAGATTGAATAAGCGGTAAGTAGTGCCAGTCTGCCTGGTCATCCCTATAAGTGTTAGGGTTTGAGGTGCTATTTACTGGCACTAAACCCCGAGCGTTGAATTTCTGTTTGTTGCCCACCACCCAAAGTAACTCCGTCCTCGACCGACTCCGTATCCAATGACAGGCGACTGCTGTGTTCTTACTCGCGGTGTTTCGCAGTAATTTTCTTACCGCGAGCAAGCCTTCCTGGGTAATGACAGTTTGCCAAGTGTTGCTGCCAATACGATCTGCAAAAGCATCCAACACGCGACGGGTTTTGTTGATGGCTTTCTTTTCACACTGGGAAACCAAGGTAACCATCATT
This sequence comes from Spartinivicinus marinus, assembly GCF_026309355.1. Classification (NCBI taxonomy): domain Bacteria; kingdom Pseudomonadati; phylum Pseudomonadota; class Gammaproteobacteria; order Oceanospirillales; family Zooshikellaceae; genus Spartinivicinus; species Spartinivicinus marinus. The sequence goes on along the minus strand of NZ_JAPJZK010000002.1, from coordinate 52,327 downwards.
ATGTGATTACCCCTTCATCATCCGCTTCCCAAACTTCATTGAGTGCTATCGCTTTCAACTGATCAAACATAAAATCCAGCGCTTTATAGTCAGTAAATGATTGCAAACACTGCTGGCGAAATTCCTGCTCAGTGGCATTTTCCTTTGCACAAATAAAGGCTCTGTCGCAAACTTTTACCCATCATGATAGCCTTTCCAGCTTCCTCTAAATTTCTGATTATTTTGTAGTCGATATGAGTTCTGATGAGCGCTTCAAAGGTTGTCATTTCCCTAAATGTGTCGTACTACAAGTTGTCTACTATTACCTTCGATTTGCCTTGAGCTACCGCGATATAGAAGAACTCATGCAAGATCGCAATGTGGATGTAGATCATGCGACTATTCAGCGCTGGGTGACTAAATACGGGCCAAAATTAGAAAAGCAGTTTCGAAAAAAGAAGTCACCTGTTGGTAGCAGTTGGCGAATGGATGAGACCTATATTAAGGTAAAAGGCAAGTGGTATTACCTTTACAGGGCCGTTGATAAAGACGGGCAGACCATTGACTTCTTATTTACCAAGCACCGGGACACTAAGGCTGCCAAGCGATTTTTCAAGAAAGCCATTCGCGCTAATGGCGTACCAGAAAAGATAACAATTGATGGCAGTGCAGCGAATAATGCGGCTATTGAGGAAATTAATAAAGAGATGGAGAAGCCAATTATTATAAGGCAAGTAAAGTACCTCAATAACATTATTGAGCAGGACCATCGATTTATAAAGCGGATTACCCGACCAATGTTGGGCTTTAAATCATTTAATAGTGCTCGATCAACACTGGCTGGTATTGAGTTGGTGCATATGCTTAGGAAAGGTCAGTCTACTGACCCAGCCGCTCAACATAAGACAATGTTTGAACAATTCTGTGCATTAGCAGGCTAAGTGTGTCTTGAAAGTAGGCATTTTTGAGTCTGAAAAATTCTTGCGACACAACCGTGGAACTTGCTTGCGACCCAGTTGAGGGTTATTTCGCCAAGTTTTAAACGCCGCTGCAACGCTTTCTAATGTGGGGGAAACTGACATAGGCTTACCTCTTAATAAGTGAGGTAGTCAGTTAATCAGATTTAAAAAGTTAAGTTGAGCTACGCTCTCGGAAGCTCACAATAAGCTTGTACCAAACACAACCTCAATTGGCTTCTTGTATTTATCCTGATGTTGAAATTAAAAATATTCCAGTGGGTGAATACGAAAATGCTGATGACATGGACATACTACAGCTGCGCGGTATCACCATGTCAAATCGAATGAAATATACCTGGGGAGACGTTAAAGTTATAACAGCATCGATAAACCGAGCAAAAGATTACGATATTGATGTGCATAAACTTCCTTCAGGACAAGTATCTATAATTGCTACCAAAAATAAATAATGTGGAATTAAAGGTTGGAAAATGGATTTTATTAACCGACTAAAGGGCAACCTAACTGAGACAGTAGTAAAAGCTTTACTTGTAGATGAAGGTTATAGGGTTATAGATAGTGGAATTGAGCATCTAGTAAGAGAAACCACATGCCTTACTCAAAATGAATACTTAGACCTAGGATTCTCCGATCAACTGAGAAAAATGCCAGATTTTATTGTGCTTAATAAGGAACAGACAAAATCTCATCTTATAGAAGTAAAGTACAGAACATGGTGGGACTTTCAGTTAATACATGACCTTCGAGAACAAGTTGCATTTTATAAACGTATCATTTTGGTCTGTGTGAATGCAAAGGTTCTGTCGCAAAGTTTAGCCTGAAATGATAACCTTCGTAACCCTTCCCAGAATCATGGTTGTTTTGTAGTCACGATGAGTGCTGATGAACGCTTTAAAGGTTGTCACTTTCCCAAGTGCGTTGTACTGCAAGCGGTGTATTATTACCTTCGGTTTGCACTGAGCTACCGCGATATTGAAGAGCTTATGCAAGATCGGAATGTTCCCGTTGACCACGCCACTATTCAACGCTGGGTGGTGACCTACTCATCTAAGTTAGAAAAACAGTTTCGAAAGAAGAAATCACCTGTCGGCAACAGCTGGCGTATGGATGAGACGTATATCCGGGTAAAAAAAGACTGGTACTATTTGTACAGGGCCGTGGACAAAGCGGGACAAACCATTGACTTCTTATTTACCAAGCACCGGGACACTAAGGCTGCCAAGCGATTTTTCAAAAAGGCCATTCGCGCTAATGGCGCACCAGAAAAGATAACAATTGATGGCAGTGCGGCGAATAAAGCGGCTATTGAAACAATCAATAAGGAGATGAAAACGCCAATTATTATACGCCAAGTCAAGTACCTCAATAACATCGTTGAGCAGGATCACCGATTTATAAAGCGCATTACTCGGCTAATGTTGGGTTTTAAATCATTCAATAGTGCCAGGTCTACACTGATTGGAATTGAGTTAGTGCACATGCTTAGGAAAGGCCAGTCTGCTAATCCAATGGCTAAACATAAGGCAATGTTTGAACAGTTTTGTGCTTTAGTAGGCTAAGTTTGCCCAAAATAAGTTTGTTTTTAACCTAAATAATTTTTGCGACAGAGCCATTAATCACCTTATATTTGGCTTTTTTATGTTGCCGGTGACTGGATTGGTTATGTTTATACGGCATGTGATGGCTTCTGATCGGTTGGTTTTTGCGTCAGGGTACCACCAATTAGCCAAAAACACACAACAAGAGCGGGGTAAGCTATTTATTCAACAACGCCATCCTTGAATGGCTAGCCAATACTGTGATATTGTGTCTCGCAGTTTACACATAGTTATGCTCTTTCTGTACTGTCTTATGTTTTGAGATAAACAGTATACATAGAAAGAGCGCCCTTTATATTTTCCTTTCCCCTTTGTGTCATTCTCTGCGAACCCCAATAAATCAGTTCAACTGTATAATTTTGCAAGAGGCTCCAGAAAATTGGCTACCGTGGAAATTTACGTCAGCTCAATGAGCGGGATACTTTGATACTGATAAAAAATTATAATTCAAGCTATGGTGTCGTAAGGACACTGTGGTGTTTTTTGGCGAATCCATTATAAAACATTGCGCGAAAACAGACATTTATTTTCCCAAGTTAACGGGACAGCAGTGGTATGTTTTATATAAATGTGAATTGACCCAAATAGGTTTTTACTGTAAGCGATCGTGTGCTTGTAAAAATACGTTGTAATGTAATGATAGTAAAAATATTTTTAGCGTTGCTTTGGGGTATTGGTAGGGGCGGTGTTAGCCTCTACTTTGAAAGAATATTTGATAATGCCGAAAAGGATGTGTCTAACGCATGTATAAGGTGTTATGTGGGGTTTTGCCAGATTTCGCGCTGGGTAAGAGGGCTAGCGTTAAAGTCCTTAGTTGAGATAAGAAAAAAGATTTAAATAGAAGGTTGTTTAGGGAAATGTCAAAGAAGAACGAAGCCAGTGTTTCATCACTACAGAAACTATTTGATGAGATGTCAAGCGGTACTGAGTTGCTAAACTCAGAATTTAAATTCCCACCTTGTAGCGGAAAAGCTAGTAGCAGTGTTTCGGGTCCGGAGTTGATCGACATGGTCAATAGAGTATCTGAAATCCTGATCCAACAAACTGAATCACAGAGTTACGTTCTGATTGCGCTGCCCAATTGTCGGGAGTTTGTTTCAACTCTTTTAGCTTGTTTTCAGGCTGATCTTATCGCAGTGCCTTTGTGTTATACCTCTGATGAACCATTGCTTCATGAAGTTGCACGTGTCACCCCTGTGTACAGGGTACTTAAAAAGCACGGTGATGTTGTTGTTGTGACTGATGAATTCACATTGGAAAATTCTGATCTTCAGTCGGAAGAGGAGTTAAAAATAGTAAAAGCAGATGCAATGAATTTGGCATCATCAAATCCTGATGGCTTGTTTGCACGAAAAGCAAATGATGACGATGTGGCTATTGCGCTATTTACTTCTGGTTCGTCTTCCGCACCTAAAGGTATTCACCTTACTCATAAAAATCTCTGTTGTCAGTTGAAGGAGGGAGCAAAACAGTGGGCATGCACTCAGGATAGTAAGGTTGTTAGCTGGTTATCGCTATCGCATAATTTTGGTTTGCATTTTGGTTTTCTCGCTCCTTTTTTTAGTGGTGCTTCTAGTACTTTTTTACATCCAGCTCAATTTACTCAGAATCCCTTGTTGTGGTTTGAGACGATTCAAGCTGAAGGGGCGACACATATAGCTGCACCAGATTTTGCATTCAAGTTATGCGTTGAATCTATTCTGGTTGATAAGCTTTCTTCACAAATGCTCTCAACATTGAGCTGTGTGGTGTCGGGTGGGGAGACGGTTCGGGAGAAGACCGCTGAAAGTTTTTTCAATACGTTTTCAGTGGTTGGCGCTCGAGCAGAAACATTTATGGCCCATTACGGTTTATCAGAGACCGGGCCTATCGTGACACAGAGAGGGGGCGGCGCAAGTGTCTGTAAAGTGGATATAAACGCTTTAAACGAGGGACGATTGGAGTTTAATAATGCTGCTGCGCATGTTGCCATCGCTGAATGTGGGGCAATTAGTAACGCTGTGCAGGTTCGAATTGTTGATCCAGAGAGTCGGTGTTTGTGCCTGGATGATCAAATAGGTGAAATATGGGTAAAATCAGATGCAATAACTGAGGGTTATTTCACCGATACTGATGAGTCTAAGAAAGCGTTCGATGCCGCTATTCAGGATACGGGAGAGAGGGGGTTTTTTCGTACGGGAGATTTGGGATTTGTCAAAAATAACCAACTGTATGTGAGTGGCCGAGAAAAAGAGACAATCATTGTTCGAGGAAAAAATCATTACCCATCGGCACTTGAAGACAGCATTTACTCTGCTGTAAGTGAGGTGACAAAGGCTGTTGTTTTCGGTTTGGACGATGGTAATGTTGAGACGATTATCGCTCTGTTGGAAGTTGATTTAGATGTGTCTTCCGGTGATTATCTTCATCTATCAGGGAATATTTGCCAGAGTATAGTGGAAGATCATGGCGTGGCTATAGGTGATATAGCCTTCTTTAGAAAAGGGGAATTGAAAGCCGGGATTGTTGGAAAAGTAAAAAGAAGATCGTTCAAGGAAGCGTATGTGCATAAACAATTGAAGCCCCTTTGGGCACTTGCTTTAAATAAGAAAGTTGAAAATTCTTCACTGTCAGGTAGTTCACTTTCGCAAGTTATAAAAACACTACAGAAAAGTGTATTTTCACCTGTACTGGGTAGAGTGTTGGAAGCTGACACTTTGTTCACTATTGAAGGGTTGGACTCTCTTCAATGTGTACGACTGGCTGCTCGGATAGAGCAGGCATTTGACGTTGAATTTCCAGCAGTACTGTTATTTAAATACCAAACCATCCGCGAAGTTGCGAATTTTCTCACGGGCGAAGAGGATGTTTCAGAAAAAGCAAATATTGCAAACAAAAAAGGAGAGGAGGATTTTAGCTCACCTATTGCAATCGTAAGCATGCATTGTGATTTTCCAAAAGTTGGTGAGGGAGTGGAAGCGCTTTGGGATTTTATTCTGGATGGCGGTGATGCTATCGACCTGATTGAGGTCAAGCGCCCAGAATTGTGGAAAGCTATGTGCAATTTTGGTGGAACCCCAAAAAAGGGGCTGCCCAAGTGGGCGGGGCTGTTAGATGATGTTAGTTCATTTGATGCAGAGTTTTTTGGTATCTCAAGGCGTGAAGCTGAATGCCTCGACCCTCAACAACGCAAAGTACTGGAGTTTATCTGGAAACTTTCTGAGCTGGCGGGATATGATCCTTTGTCGCTTGGAGGTAAGCGTATAGGATTGTTTGTTGGAGCACATAATACGGACTATGCTGATTTGCTTGCCGAAAAGCCGACGCTGATGAGTGAGTATGGTGCGTATATTGATTCGGGTTCGCATCAAACGATGATTCCCAACCGCGCATCGCGATGGTACAACTTGTCTGGCCCGAGTGAAATCATTAATACGGCTTGTTCCAGCTCATTGGTTGCGCTTCATCGTGCCATTCAATCCATTCAACGTGGCGATGCCGACTCCGCGATAGTTATTGGCGTTAATCTGATTCTATCTCCCAAGGTCTTATTATCCAGTGCTTCTGCTGGAATGTTGTCACCAGACGGGCGCTGCAAGACGTTAGATGCCAGTGCAAATGGTTTTGTGCGTTCTGAAGGTATCGCCGGAATAATGTTAAAACCTCTGGATAAGGCGTTGAATGACGGTGACAATGTTCTGGGGGTAATAAAGGGGGCTTCTGTTAACCATGATGGCCGAACAAATTCTCTACGCGCACCAAATGTCAATGCTCAAAAAGAGCTATTGATGTCAGCTTATCAAGATGCTGGTGTTGACCCTTCAAGTATTTCTTATGTTGAACTGCATGGTACAGGAACAAGTCTTGGCGATCCTATAGAAATTCAAGCCCTAAAAGAGGCATTTACCAGTCTAAATACTAACTTGGAATTAGGTTCTTGTGGTATTGGTTCTGTTAAGTCAAATATAGGCCACACCGAATCGGCGGCGGGAATGGCGGGTTTAATTAAAATATTATTGAGTCTGCGTCACAATAGATTACCGGGTGGGCTTCACTTTCAACAGATTAATCCGCTAATTGAACTGGATAAGTCACCGTTTTACGTCGTGGATAAGGATCGTCAATGGCGTCGTCATAATGACGAACAACCTCGTTGTGCAGGCCTGAGCTCTTTTGGTTTTGGGGGATCGAATGCGCACATAATTGTTGAAGAGTACGTTGATGAAGGCAAGGAGCTACCCGCTGAAGATGCCGGAAAGTCGGCGTTGATACTTTTATCTGCGGCAAATGAGGAAAGCTTGAATGCTTATGTTGAAAAGTTCCATTATTGGTTGTTAGATGATAAGACCCCAGCGTTGGCGGATATTGCATATACCCTGGGAGTTGCTCGTCATCCTATGAAGCAAAGATTGGGGTTGTATGTTGAGTCTGTCACTGAATTGCAGGAAAAATTGAGTACATTTTTGGCTGGGAAGTCAGTTGATGGATGTTTTTATGGTAGTACAGATAATCATGATAATTATGTGATTGCTGCTGAGGATGCGAATTCTTTGGATGATTTGCAGTTGCTTCGCTCCTGGGTTGATGGTGCGGATATCGACTGGAAAGAAATATATAAAGGGGAGAAAGGATGCCGAATTTCTTTGCCAACATATGTATTTGCTAAAAAGCACTATTGGGTACCTGATACGGAGCCTGTTGTCGAGGTAGTATCCCCACAATATATTCATCCTTTGTTGCACGCTAATACTTCTTCGCTCGGTCAGCAGCGATTTAGCGCCAAGTTTAATGGTGACGAGCTGTTCCTGGATCATCATAGGGTTGATGGAAAAAAAGTTCTACCTGGTGCTGCACATATGGAGATGGCGCGTAAAGCAGTGATCGAATCAATGGGTAGTGATGATGCTAATTGTCAGATTAACCTTAAAAATATTACTTTTTTGCGCCCGGCAATCATTGTTGACGGTAAGCTCGAAATACATATTGAGCTTGCGCTTATTGATGAGAATTTAATTCACTTTGAAATATTTGGTGATAGAAACAAGGGCGAAGTGTATAGCAAAGGTGATGCCGAGATAACCACCAATGAAGTACTGCTATCCAATACATTATCAATGTTGAAGATAAACAATTGGTCCGAGAGTATCTCTGGTCAACGGTTCTATGCGCAACTTGAAGGGACTGGGTTGGATTACGGTGAGAGTTTCCGCACAGTAAAAGAGGTTAGATCAGGGACTACTGCCGTTCAGGGTGAATGTGTGCTGGGTGAATTATATCTGGATAATAAAGTTACAGATGTTGCTGAGTATATATTACACCCTGCAATTTTGGATGGTGCATTACAACTTACTATGGTTCTTTTGGGCAATCAGGCGCTGCAATTTACACCAATGCCTTTTATTGCGAAGGAAGTTCATATACTCAGGCCTATCTCTACACGAGCATCGGTATATGTTCGTAGTAGCGAAAGTTCAGGTGTGGATGAGACACTGGATAAATTTGATATCGATATTTTTGATGAAAGTGGGTTGTTATGTGTAGCCATAAAACAATTTGTTATCCGTACATTAAAGAGTGACAAAAATACCACTAACAACAGCCCGACTGAAGTTTTGAGGTCAGATACCATACGAGATGTTGTATTAAAACAAGAATGGTATTCATGTGATTTAGAAGCACATGCTAAGAGTGAGTTAGGTAAGAGTGAAGAAAGTTCGGCGCGAGGCATTGATAAAGCCGAATCGGATACATCCGTTGTTGCTATTGGAGCCATACAAAACTGCCAGCAATTAGAAACTCTCTACCCAAACATTCAGCAGCTGGAACTTAGTATCAGTGACAGTATAGAAACCGTGGTGCAAAAGCTTGAGGGTATTGATAACAAAATTGAGCGTATTATTTGGTCACCACTGCTCCATGCTGGAGATATTACAAATGCTGAAATGCTTGATGCCCAAGAGAGCGGCGTTGTTCTGGGATTTCGTTTGGTTAAAGCGCTATTAGCTATGGGGTACGCTAGTCATTCGCTAGATATGATAGTGCTTACTAGGCAAACCATGATGGTGGATGGTGATGAGGCAGTGTGCCCAGCGCATGCCAGTATTCATGGGTTAATGGGCGCTTTAGCGAAAGAATGTTCCCACTGGAACGTGCGTGTCATAGATTTACAGGAAAACCCTGAGTCGGATCCTCTGTGGTCGTCTATATTCGCGTTGCCTAATTGTAACGGTGAAGTGATCGCTTACCGTAATGCACAATGGTTCATGTCGCGTTTGGTCGAAACCAAAACACAGATCCCACATGATAATAAAAGCGCTCTTTGTCAACAGGGTGTATACCTTATTGTTGGTGGTGCCGGTGGAATTGGAGAGGTATTCAGCGAGTATCTGATCAATGAATGTAACGCTCAGGTTATTTGGATCGGTCGCCGTGAAGAAGATGAAATAATTCAAGCAAAGCGCAATCGCTTAGCGAAACTTGGGAGTAAGCCCTATTACCTCAGTGCCGATGCATGTGATCCAGAGCAGATGGCGCGAGCATATAAAAGAATAAAGGACAAATTCGGTGATATCAATGGCGTTGTGGTATCGACAATCGTTCTGCAGGATCGAAGTTTGGCGAGAATGGATGAGGATACTTTTAGAGCGAGCTTGCGGGCAAAAGTCGATGTAAGTGTGCAGGTGGCCAAAACCTTTGTTGATCAATCATTGGATTTTGTATTGTTCTTTTCTTCCATGCAGAGTGTTGTTAAAGCGGCAGGGCAGAGTAACTACGCTGCGGGTTGTTTGTTTTCGGACGCCTATGCTAAAGCGTGGTCTCTACTTGGCGCCAATGTTAAAACTATAAACTGGGGTTATTGGGGACATACTGGCGTTGTAGCGACGGAGCAATACCAAAAGCGTATGCAGGCATTGGGACAGGAGTCTATTGAGACTAACGAAGCCATGTCGGTACTTGAATCCTTACTGACTGCATCTGAAGAACAGCAACTTTTTTATATGAAGATCAATGACCGATTCGACAACACTAATGGAATTCTACCGAATAGTCTTTTCAAGCATACGATGAATAATAATGATATTGGTGCTGTTGTACTGGATAAAGTAGATTTAAGTGATAGAAGTATTGCCGAGCATACCTTGGCGCAGAGTCAGCGAAACACCCATGAAATGGATGCTTTATTAGTAGAGGTGCTGGCTAGCACCCTTAATGATATAGGGTTGTTTGATTGTGATATAGCAGTTGAACAGTGGAAGCGACAACAGAGTTTTCCAAACCTGTATGATCGCTGGTTGCAACACAGTCTACAAGTATTGGCTGATGCTGGCTATTACGATATGCAAAACGGTACGCTTAAAAAAGCCGTTAGCCCCATCACTGATGTATGGCAGGAATGGGAGCGTTACCTGAAAGAAAGTCGTGATAATGAGCAGTTGCGGGATAAAGTAAATTTACTGGATTGCACATTGAAATCTTTAACCGCTATCTTGGCTGGTAAAGAAAAAGCAACGCAGATTATGTTTCCCTCAGGGTCATTGCATTTGGTTGAAGGTATCTACCGTAATGATGTCACTGATTACTTTAACGATGTCTTGGGTGATGTTCTAGTTGCTTATATCAAACAACGCATCCAGCAGAATAGCCGTGTAAAAATAAGAATTCTTGAAATTGGTGCAGGCACTGGGGGTACCAGTGAGCGACTATTTAAACATTTAGAACCTTATGCCGAGCATATTGAAGAGTATTGTTATAGTGATATATCAAGGGTTTTCTTGCAGCATGCAGATGAAACATTTGCACCGAAGGTTGGCTATTTAAAAACATCACAGTTCAATATTGAAAAAAGTTGTGAGCAGCAGGGAATGCAATGTGGCGTTTATGATATAGCACTCGCAACGAATGTGTTACATGCCACGACAAATATGCATCGTACAATAACAAATGCCCATGAATTATTGAGACCTGGTGGTTTGTTGTTAGTCAACGAAATTACTTGCGGTAGTCTGTTTACGCATATGACTTTCGGGCTGCTGGAAGGTTGGTGGCGATATGAAGATGCAGAGCGGAGAACAGGCGATTCACCAGCTCTAAGCAGCACATCTTGGCTAACACTACTCTCTGAGGTAGGTTTTTCTGTTGGGCGTTTACCCGCAGTGTCGGCCGCTGAGTTGGGGCAGCAAGTCTTTGTTGCGCAAGTAAAAGATATTGAACGTGCATACGAAAAGAGCAATGGTGAAGAAATATCTCAAGCTAAAAATGCAGTGAAGACAACCAGTGAGATAGAAACGACAACCGATCATTCCAATGAATTAAAGGAAAATACGGTTGCTAAGATTAAAAAACTAATAGCGAATTTAGCTAAAGTCAGTGATAGCGAAATAAAAATTAAAGCAACGCTCGAATCCTACGGCATAGACTCGATAATGATCATGGAAATGACGGACGAGTTGTGTAAGGGGATTCCAGATATAGACAGTACTTTGTTGTTTGAAAGTCAGACAATAGAAACTCTGGTGGATACCCTGATTGTCCAAAATACTCAAAGTTTAAAGCGTTGGTTGAATATAGATGTAGTTTCGGGTCATGCGTTTTCAGGAGAAATGTTAGCAGCTAATACCGGCTCTCAATATGCTGGTGATGGGCTGATTGACAAAACAACCCGCAAAATAAAAGACTTGGTGGCTGGGTTGGTGAAAGTGGATAGCTGCGAAATTAGTGAAGATCATATGCTGGAAAAGTACGGCATCGACTCTATTGTTATTATGGAAATGACTGATGTACTCGCTAAAGGCATTCCAGGTATTGATCATACGTTACTATTTGAAACTCAGACGATTAAAGCTTTAGTTGATACCTTGGTTAAAAATAACCGAGAGGATTTACTTGGTTGGGTTGGCTTTGATCAGCGCTCAGCATCGATCGGTGAAACAGCATTATCAAGACCAGAACGCATTGATATAAAAAACCAGGCAATCAGTAAGCTTAAGGATTTGGTTGCCAGCTTGGTTAAGATAGAAAACCATGCAATTGATCCTGATGTTGTATTGGAAAAGTACGGTATTGATTCCATCGTTATTATGGAGCTAACGGATGAACTGAAAAAAGTACTGCCAGATATAGATAGTACACTGCTCTTTGAAACGCGGACGATAACAGCGTTGGTTGAAACATTAATGGATCGCCATTACTCAGGATTACAGGGTTGGCTGGGGGAAAGCGTAACACACAATGTTGCGACGTCGTTAAATACACCACTACAGGATAACAGCTCGCATGTCGGGGTTAACTCGCCAGAGGAAAGTCTCGGTACACCTCGGAAAATACAGGAAAGTGTTGATAGTGATGTGGCCATTATCGGGTTATCCGGACGTTTTCCTGAATCTGACAACTATGTTGAGTTTTGGGAAAATTTAAAAGAGGGCAAAAATTGTATTGCTCCTGTCCCCGATGGGCGCTGGGAAAATTCCACTGGAGATAAAAAATACCCTGATTGGGGTGGTTTTATAGCGAATGTTGATGCATTTGATGCGGATTTTTTTGGGATCGCATCAACGGATATTGAGCAAATGGACCCCCAGGAAAGACTATTTTTGGAACAGGCATATGCTTGTGTGGAAGATGCAGGTTATACCCCTGTAGCTTTAAGCAAAAATAAACACGTCGGGGTATTCGTTGGTGTTATGAATAGCTTCTATAAAAAAGGAGCTAAAAACTGGTCGATAGCGAATCGCGTTTCTTACGCTTTGGATTTACATGGGCCGAGCGTTGCAATTGATTCGGCCTGCTCATCTTCTTTAACCTCGATACATATGGCCATTGAAAGTTTACAAAGTGAAACGTGTGAAGTGGCAATCGCAGGTGGGGTAAACTTAATTGTAGACCATGAACAACTAACCAATCTAGCAAATGAGGGTATGTTGTCGGCGGGGAATAAGTGCCGATCCTATGGTGAAAATGCTGATGGGTTTGTGGATAGCGAAGGATGCGGAGCCGTTGTTTTAAAACCCTTGAGTCAGGCAGTGGCTGACGGTGATCATGTTTACGGGGTGATAAAAGGTAGCATGATTAATGCCGGTGGTCGGACAAATGGATACACCGTACCGAACCCTAATTCCCAAGCCGATGTTGTTAGAAGAGCAATCAAGCGAGCGAATATACACCCGCGAACTATCAGTTATGTAGAGGGGCACGGAACTGGTACGGCAATGGGCGATGCAGTTGAGCTTGCTGGGTTAAATAAGGTGTTTATGGCTGACACTAGTGATAAGCAATTCTGTGCTATTGGTTCAGTTAAGTCCAATATTGGTCATAATGAAAGTGCTTCTGGTATTGCAGCATTGACGAAAGTTTTAATGCAAATGAAGCATAAGATGTTGGTGGCCAGTCTTCATGCCGAGAAAACGAATACTTATATCGACTTTTCTTCTGGTGCTTTTAAAGTTCAGCAAAAAAATGCGTCTTGGCAACGTCCGGTATTAAATTTCAATGGTGCCGAAGAGGAGTTTCCTTTAAGGGCGGGTATATCCTCCTATGGTGCTGGCGGTGCAAATGCTCATATTGTTGTTGAAGAGTTTCATCCCATTGAAGAGACTGCGGTTTTCGATAGTCCTGTGGCTGTCATACTTTCAGCAAAAAACGATGAAGCACTTCGTGCAAAAGCATACCAATTGTTTGCTTGGTTGGACAAGAGTAACTTCGTTGAGAAAGATCTACTAAGTCTAGCATACACTTTGCAGGTGGGCCGTGAAGGAATGAGTCATAGAGCTGCTTTTGTTGTTAGCTCAATTCAATCACTTAAGGATAAACTCAATGCTTATTTGCAAAATGTTGTAGAGGGTGGGGTATATTCTGGTTCCGTCGGGTCTGACAAAACTATTGAAATGATTGCTGCAGATGAAGATATGGTTATGACCATTGATCTGTGGCTGAAAAAGAAAAAGTTCGATAAATTACTGGATTTATGGTGTAAAGGTCTTGATCTTGACTGGCAAAAACTTTATCAGCTGCAACGGCCTCGTCGTATCAGTTTGCCAACTTACCCGTTTTCAAAGAGTAGTCGCTTTTGGCAGGTAACATCCTCTCAAACTGTTCAGCGTGATGTCATTGTTGTAGATACTACGCAAAAAAATATACCGCAGCTGCAACAACAAGTGCAGGCTAAACAGGTTTATGAGGCTCCGGTTACTGACACTGAGAAAAAGTTATGTCAATTGTGGCAAAGCCTTCTGACTCATCAACCTATTGGTTTACAGGATAGTTTCTTTAGTCTCGGTGGCAACTCACTGCTGGCTTTGCAGATGATTTCCAGGGTTAGGGTGCAATTCCGTGTTGAATATCCTGTTGTGGAATTATTGCAGTCACCAGTCTTACAAGAGATGGCGCAGAAGATTGATGAGTTACAGGCGTCCGGTGATGGCAGTGAACTTTCAGTCATTGAGGTTGCTGATCGCAGCCAAGTCATTCCTTTGGGGTATGCACAAGAGCGTCTCTGGTTTGTCCATGAGTACATGGAAGATCAGCGTACCAGCTATAACATCACTACAGCTGTTCATTTCCAAGGCGAGCGCTTTTCTATCGATGCCATGTGTGGTGCTTTTAATGATCTTGTCGCCAGGCATGAAGCGTTACGCACCAGTTTTAAAGTACTGACCCAGGGTGGCGAACCTCAACAAGTGATTCAAGAAGGTATGGTGCTGGACATTCCGGTACTGGATGTCAGTGAAGATGAGATTCAGGGAAAGATCGATGAAAACACCCATTATGTGTTTGACTTGGTCAATGGTCCGCTGATCACCGTCACTATTTTACGTATTTCACCGGAATACTACGTACTCATCACAAATATTCACCACATCATCTCAGATGGTTGGTCGCAAGGGGTTGTGATCGAAGACTTGCAAGCGTTGTACGAAGCGCGGTTGCGAGGGGAGAGTGCACAACTGCCCGCTCTAAATATCCACTATGGGGACTACGCGGTATGGCAGCGCGAGCAGAACCTGGATGCCCATTTGAGTTACTGGAAAGAATCGCTGGATGGGTATGAAGATGGGTTGAACATGCCATACGATTACCCGCGTACGGCTGGTCGAGCCTGGCGGGCGGCAATGATCCAGTACAGCTATCCCGAGTCGTTGGCCAGGAAACTAGCCACTTACAGTCAGTCCCAACAAAGCACCTTATTTATGACGTTGCTGGCCAGTTTGGCTGTCATCATGGGACGTTACACTGGACGAGAAGATCTGTCTATCGGAACCACAGTAGCAGGGCGTGACCAAATAGAACTGGAAAGTCTGATTGGATTTTTCATCAATATTTTACCGATTCGTTTGGATCTGTCGGGCAACCCGAGTCTGGAGCAAGTGCTGCAGCGTACACGTCAAATGGTACTGGGCGGCTTTGACCACCAGGCATTGCCGTTTGAGCACTTACTCAACGAATTGAGGATGCAACGTGATAGTAGCCAGATTCCACTGGTACCGGTGATGTTACGTCACCAGAACTTCCCAATGTCAGAAATTGTGGAATGGTCTGATGGCGTACATGTGAAGCGCACAGAATTGGGTGGTGACCGAACCACACCGAGTGAACTGGATTGGCAGTTCTTTGGTGACGGCAGTTACCTGGAAGTCTCCTTGGAATATGCTGCAGACCTGTTTAGCGAAGCGACGGTCAGACGGTTTATCAAGCATCACCAGCAAGTGCTGGAACAACTGGTAAGTACACCGCAGGCACGACTGTTAGATTGCGCAGTATTAACACGTCATGAGAGCAAGCTATTTTCGCGGTTCAACGATACCTCGCGAATGATGAGCCGTGATACTAGTCTGATCGACCTGTTTGAGCAGCAGGTTGCCCGTCAGCCCGAAGCCATCGCTTGTATCAGTGTCAGCGAGCTTGGGAGTGATGAGAGGCAGATGCGTTTTGCCGAGGTGAATGCACGTGCTAACCAGTTGGCGGCGCAACTACTGGCGGCTGGTGTGGTGAACGAGATGCCGGTGGGTATCTTCAGTGATCGTTCCCAGGAATTACTGATAGGTTTGTTAGCGGTGTTTAAAGCGGGCGGCTGTTACGTACCGATGGATCCCGCGTATCCGAAAGACTATCTGGAGCAGATCATTGATGATGTGACACCAGGGTTAATTCTGTGTAAGGCCGAACAACAGGCAAAGCTGCCGGCCGTTCCTCAGGTTCACCCCTGGTTGGATCTGGATAACCCGGAAGTGAATGCACAGCCAGGTGATATTGATATTCACCAGCCTTTGGCGGCCCAGCAGTTAGCTTGTGTGATGTACACCTCAGGTTCCACGGGTAAACCCAAAGGCGTGATGGTACCTCATCATCAAATCTTAAATTGGTTACATGCCTCATGGGAGCGAACACCTTTTGCAGCCACTGATGTTGTGTTGCAAAAAACGCCGATTGCTTTTGCGGTATCAGTGAAAGAGCTGCTCAGTGGTCTGTTGGCAGGGGCGGCACAAGTTATGGTGGCTGATCAGCTTGTCAAAGATGCGGTAGCGTTGAAGCAAATCATTGCACGCTGGCAGGTGAGTCGCCTGTTTTTAGTGCCCTCACATTTGGCTTCCTTACTCGATGATACGCGAGAGTTGCAATCTTTGAATTGTATCGTCACCGCCGGTGAGGCGCTGACACAAAGCATTCGTGATCAAGTGCTGGAAAGTTTGCCAGAGGTGACGTTATGGAATAACTACGGGTGCACCGAGATGAATGACGTTAGTTATTACGAGGTTAGTGCTACACACGCAAGCGTTGATGAGAATGCCTTCGTGCCGATCGGTTATCCGATTCACAATACCCAGGTCTATGTGTTGGATGAGCATCTGCGTCAGGTGCCGATAGGGGTCATGGGTGAGCTGTATGTCGACAGTGTTGGTATGGCGCGAGGTTACTGGCAGCAGCCGGGATTAACAGCCGAGCGTTTTATTGCCAACCCGTATAGCTCGCGTCCAGGCGCGCGGATGTACAAAACGGGTGACATGGTACGTTACCTGGCAGATGGCAGTTTGGAATATCTAGGACGTCAGGATTTTGAAATTAAAGTGCGTGGTCACCGTATTGATGTACGTCAGGTAGAAAGTGCGCTTAATGGTCACGCATCCGTTGCGCAAGCTGTGGTGAGCAGTTGGCCACCGACAACACAAAATGCGCAGTTGGTGGCATATGTAGTGGCATCGCAGGGTGTGGTGGATCTTGATCAGTTGCGTACACATTTGTCGGAGAAACTACCGACGTATATGCAGCCGAGTTTATATACGGTGTTGGAATCGTTACCGAAATTGCCTAATGGTAAGTTGGATCGTAAGGGATTACCGGCTCCGGATACATCGGAAAATGGTGAAGAATATGTTGCGCCACGTAATGAAACGGAAGTATCGTTGGCCGCGATATTCAGTGAGATTTTGCATATAGAGAAAGTGGGTGTACGGGATAACTTCTTTAATCTTGGTGGACATTCACTACTGGCGACACAGTTGATATCGAGGGTTCATCAGGAATTGTCTGTCGACATTCCTCTTAGTGTGTTGTTTGGTAATCCTGAAGTGAGTTCGCTGGCAGAATACATTGAAATGCTAGATGGGGAAGTTGAACATAAAGCGATAGTAAGTGTTACCAGTGATTCTTCTTTGCCTTTGACATTTGCGCAAGAGCGAATGTGGTTCCTGCATAATTTTGTGGAGGGAGCCCCATACAATACGCCGGGGATGGCGTTGCTTAAGGGAGAGGTAAATGTTGAGGCTTTGACAGAATCATTCCGAATGGTTATTGAGCGACACCGAGTATTGAGAAGCAATTTTATCGACGAAGAGCAGTCAATATTACAGCATGTTGGAAGTGCAGAACGCTTTGAAATGCCTGTGATTCCCGTTGAAAGCAAAGCTCAGCTCGATGAAATTTTAGCTGTTGAAACGGTGCGTCCTTTCGATTTGGAAAAGGATCTGCTAATTAGAGCTGCACTATATAAATTGGATGAGACGACACACTATATGTCGGTTGTCATTCATCATATCGTTTTTGATGGATGGTCATCATCTGTGCTCCTGCAAGAAGTCTCAAAGAGCTACTCCGCACTGGTAAAAGGTGGGCAGAATCCGCTTTTACCAATGGCAATACAGTATTCTGATTATGCTCATTGGGAAAGAGAGCTATTTGAGGGAGATGCGTTCGCGAAAAAATTACCTTATTGGGAGCAACAGCTTAAGGACGCTGAAGCGCTTGTTTTGCCTACTACCTATGAGCGTCCACCTTTCCAGAATTTTGATGGTGCCATTGTTGATTTTTGTTTAGACCAGGCGTTAGTGCAAAAAATTAAGTCATTGTGTAGTGAAACCGGTTCCACTGCATACATGGTGATATTAGCTGCTTTCAGTATTGTATTGTCTCGTTACTCGGGACAAAAAGATATTTGTATTGGTAGTCCAATTGCCAATCGTCATCATGCCGAGCTGCATGACTTAATTGGTCTATTCGTGAATACGTTAGTTATGAGGGTGCGTTTAGGCGAGTCTCCAAGTTTTGCGGAGTTGCTTTGTGATATAAAGCGAACAACATTGGATGCATACGAACATCAAGACGTTCCTTTCGAGAAAATCGTTGATCACTTCAATATAGAGAGGGATACCGCACGATCTCCGTTTATTCAAGTGATGTTCAATTATCAGAATACGCCAAATACAGATTTGGTCTTGGAAGGATTAGATGTAACACCAGTTATGGCGCACAATGGTACCGCCAAATTTGAAATCACTATTGATTTGACTGAAACAAGTCATGGTATATCCGGTTTTATTGAATATGCCACGAGTTTGTTTAGTGAAGGTTACATTCAGAGCCTAATGACTCACTTAACCGTTTTGTTGGAGTCTGTCTGCAAAAAACCGAACACCTCAATTGATCAGTTGTCACTGCTTACACAGGCGGAAAGAGATCTGTTTCTTGATCGCTCCATTCCAGAGACTTTGACGGAGGATGCTGCCACTGTACTGGATTTGTATGAGCAGTTCGTACATGTGACCCCGTCTCAAGTAGCTATTGGGGGAGATGTGCCAATGTGCTATGCAGAGCTAGGTGAAAAAGTGGATCGTGTCGCCAGTTATCTGGTGTCTCAGGGAGTCAAAAAAGACACGCTTGTTGCACTGCATGTCAAGCATTCAGCAGATCTGTTAATAGGTGCGTTAGGCATACTAAAAGCTGGTGGCGCTTATGTTGCTATAGATAGTGACACAGCTCCAGACCAGGTTTACCACATTCTATTTGAGTCTGAACTAGAGGTTATTCTGACGAGTTCAGACGTGGTAGACAATTTGCCTGTTGATGAGCAGAAGGTACTGTTTATTGATAAGGTGTTGTCAGGCAAGACACCGCTTGCGGTAGAGGATAAGGCTAGTCTGCCTACTGTTTCAGCCGAAAGCCTAGCGAATGTTAGCTACAGTGTTGGGAACAGTGGAGATGTGGTTGGAGTTAGCGTTTCCCATAAAGCACTTTCCGCGCGTTTGCAGTCGCATCAGCGGTTGTCGGATTTGTCTTCAGAGGACCGTTTCTTACTGAAAACATCGGGCATGCAGGAAATGGCTGTACTAGAAATGTTTCAGTGGATGGTCTGTGGTGGCGAGCTTCATATCATTAACCAGGATTGGGATTCGGTTGAAGATCTTGCTGAACAAGTGAGTAAGGGGGGCATTACTATTTTGTATTTGCCTATTTCATCCTTAAGCGATCTTTGCCTGTATTTGAGTTGTAATGAAAGTGCAGCTGAACAATTCCGTTCCTTGCGAATGCTCTTCTGTTGCGGCACTGGTGTGTCGGAGGATGTCATGCGTCGTACCAAAGACCAGCTTGAAAAATCGGGCTTACAGGTACGGTTGATCGCTTTGTACGGTGGTAAAGAGGTTTCTAGCGGTCTATGTAGCTATGACGTTTCCGATGCTGATACGTATCAAAAAAATACGGAGATCATTGGCAAGCCGCATGATAATGCCAATTGTTATGTAAGATTGGAAAATGGTGATTTGGCACCTGTAGGAATTCCTGGTGAGTTATATGTCAGTGCTGATCAGATGGCTAGTGGTTACTATAACAATGCAGCTTTAAATCAGTCTCGTTTTATGGCTAATCCGTTCTTTGAAGGCAAGGTCCTCTATCGTACTGGTGATCTTGTTAGATGGTTGTCCAATGGCGCTTTAGAGCATATAGGTCGAGTCGATGATAACGATTATCTACGGGATCGTAGAATCAATTTGCGATTAATAGAAGCCTATCTGCGCGAAGTCAATACTGTACAAGATGCTGTGGTGACATACCGAGCTGATGATACAGGCCAATATAAAATTATTGCCTACATTGTTAACCAGAGAGAAACTCATCAAGGCAATACTATGCAGGTTTTCCCTGCTCCTGGTGATACTCGCAAGAAACAATTGGCATCTAGTATAGCCGATACGCTTGAAGGGAAACTCACTGATTATATGTTACCTGCAGCGTATGTGTTCTTGGAGCGTTTACCATTAGCTGCTGATGGTTCTGTAAACAAAGCAGCCCTACCAGCGCCTGAAGACGGTGTCACTGATAATGCTGAGTATATTGAACCACGTACACCAACAGAGAAATGCCTGGCGATTATTTGGCAGGAAATTCTAGGTGTCGCGCAGGTGGGGTTATTGGATAGCTTCTTTAATTTAGGTGGTCACTCCCTATTGGCGATACAGCTTGTTTCCGGTGTGCGTCGAGATTTGAAAGTAGACTTACCTATTACCCAAATTTTTGAGTCTCCAGTGCTTGAAAGTATGGCGCAGAAGATTGATGAATTACAGGCGTCCGGTGATGGCAGTGAACTTTCAGTCATTGAGGTTGCTGATCGCAGCCAAGTCATTCCTTTGGGGTATGCACAAGAGCGTCTCTGGTTTGTCCATGAGTACATGGAAGATCAGCGTACCAGCTATAACATCACTACAGCTGTTCATTTCCAAGGCGAGCGCTTTTCTATCGATGCCATGTGTGGTGCTTTTAATGATCTTGTCGCCAGGCATGAAGCGTTACGCACCAGTTTTAAAGTACTGACCCAGGGTGGCGAACCTCAACAAGTGATTCAAGAAGGTATGGTGCTGGACATTCCGGTACTGGATGTCAGTGAAGATGAGATTCAGGGAAAGATCGATGAAAACACCCATTATGTGTTTGACTTGGTCAATGGTCCGCTGATCACCGTCACTATTTTACGTATTTCACCGGAATACTACGTACTCATCACAAATATTCACCACATCATCTCAGATGGTTGGTCGCAAGGGGTTGTGATCGAAGACTTGCAAGCGTTGTACGAAGCGCGGTTGCGAGGGGAGAGTGCACAACTGCCCGCTCTAAATATCCACTATGGGGACTACGCGGTATGGCAGCGCGAGCAGAACCTGGATGCCCATTTGAGTTACTGGAAAGAATCGCTGGATGGGTATGAAGATGGGTTGAACATGCCATACGATTACCCGCGTACGGCTGGTCGAGCCTGGCGGGCGGCAATGATCCAGTACAGCTATCCCGAGTCGTTGGCCAGGAAACTAGCCACTTACAGTCAGTCCCAACAAAGCACCTTATTTATGACGTTGCTGGCCAGTTTGGCTGTCATCATGGGACGTTACACTGGACGAGAAGATCTGTCTATCGGAACCACAGTAGCAGGGCGTGACCAAATAGAACTGGAAAGTCTGATTGGATTTTTCATCAATATTTTACCGATTCGTTTGGATCTGTCGGGCAACCCGAGTCTGGAGCAAGTGCTGCAGCGTACACGTCAAATGGTACTGGGCGGCTTTGACCACCAGGCATTGCCGTTTGAGCACTTACTCAACGAATTGAGGATGCAACGTGATAGTAGCCAGATTCCACTGGTACCGGTGATGTTACGTCACCAGAACTTCCCAATGTCAGAAATTGTGGAATGGTCTGATGGCGTACATGTGAAGCGCACAGAATTGGGTGGTGACCGAACCACACCGAGTGAACTGGATTGGCAGTTCTTTGGTGACGGCAGTTACCTGGAAGTCTCCTTGGAATATGCTGCAGACCTGTTTAGCGAAGCGACGGTCAGACGGTTTATCAAGCATCACCAGCAAGTGCTGGAACAACTGGTAAGTACACCGCAGGCACGACTGTTAGATTGCGCAGTATTAACACGTCATGAGAGCAAGCTATTTTCGCGGTTCAACGATACCTCGCGAATGATGAGCCGTGATACTAGTCTGATCGACCTGTTTGAGCAGCAGGTTGCCCGTCAGCCCGAAGCCATCGCTTGTATCAGTGTCAGCGAGCTTGGGAGTGATGAGAGGCAGATGCGTTTTGCCGAGGTGAATGCACGTGCTAACCAGTTGGCGGCGCAACTACTGGCGGCTGGTGTGGTGAACGAGATGCCGGTGGGTATCTTCAGTGATCGTTCCCAGGAATTACTGATAGGTTTGTTAGCGGTGTTTAAAGCGGGCGGCTGTTACGTACCGATGGATCCCGCGTATCCGAAAGACTATCTGGAGCAGATCATTGATGATGTGACACCAGGGTTAATTCTGTGTAAGGCCGAACAACAGGCAAAGCTGCCGGCCGTTCCTCAGGTTCACCCCTGGTTGGATCTGGATAACCCGGAAGTGAATGCACAGCCAGGTGATATTGATATTCACCAGCCTTTGGCGGCCCAGCAGTTAGCTTGTGTGATGTACACCTCAGGTTCCACGGGTAAACCCAAAGGCGTGATGGTACCTCATCATCAAATCTTAAATTGGTTACATGCCTCATGGGAGCGAACACCTTTTGCAGCCACTGATGTTGTGTTGCAAAAAACGCCGATTGCTTTTGCGGTATCAGTGAAAGAGCTGCTCAGTGGTCTGTTGGCAGGGGCGGCACAAGTTATGGTGGCTGATCAGCTTGTCAAAGATGCGGTAGCGTTGAAGCAAATCATTGCACGCTGGCAGGTGAGTCGCCTGTTTTTAGTGCCCTCACATTTGGCTTCCTTACTCGATGATACGCGAGAGTTGCAATCTTTGAATTGTATCGTCACCGCCGGTGAGGCGCTGACACAAAGCATTCGTGATCAAGTGCTGGAAAGTTTGCCAGAGGTGACGTTATGGAATAACTACGGGTGCACCGAGATGAATGACGTTAGTTATTACGAGGTTAGTGCTACACACGCAAGCGTTGATGAGAATGCCTTCGTGCCGATCGGTTATCCGATTCACAATACCCAGGTCTATGTGTTGGATGAGCATCTGCGTCAGGTGCCGATAGGGGTCATGGGTGAGCTGTATGTCGACAGTGTTGGTATGGCGCGAGGTTACTGGCAGCAGCCGGGATTAACAGCCGAGCGTTTTATTGCCAACCCGTATAGCTCGCGTCCAGGCGCGCGGATGTACAAAACGGGTGACATGGTACGTTACCTGGCAGATGGCAGTTTGGAATATCTAGGACGTCAGGATTTTGAAATTAAAGTGCGTGGTCACCGTATTGATGTACGTCAGGTAGAAAGTGCGCTTAATGGTCACGCATCCGTTGCGCAAGCTGTGGTGAGCAGTTGGCCACCGACAACACAAAATGCGCAGTTGGTGGCATATGTAGTGGCATCGCAGGGTGTGGTGGATCTTGATCAGTTGCGTACACATTTGTCGGAGAAACTACCGACGTATATGCAGCCGAGTTTATATACGGTGTTGGAATCGTTACCGAAATTGCCTAATGGTAAGTTGGATCGTAAGGGATTACCGGCTCCGGATACATCGGAAAATGGTGAAGAATATGTTGCGCCACGTAATGAAACGGAAGTATCGTTGGCCGCGATATTCAGTGAGATTTTGCATATAGAGAAAGTGGGTGTACGGGATAACTTCTTTAATCTTGGTGGACATTCACTACTGGCGACGCAATTGATATCGCGCACAAGACAAGTGTTCAGTGTAGAGCTTCCAATGCGTGATATTTTTGAATTTCCAGAATTGGAACAAATGGCTGTTTGTATTGAGCAGGCTCAAAAGGAAGGGGGCGGTTATACCGTTGCTGATATCGTTCCAGTCAGCCGAGATCAGATGATACCTCTATCTTATCTACAGGAGCGTCTATGGTTTGTTCATGAGCATATGCCTGAGCAGCGAACAAGTTACAACGGTACTATTGGTATTCGTCTATTGGGTAGCTTGTCCTTGGATGCTTTGATTAAAGCATTTGAAGCTCTGATACAAAGACACGAAACCCTGCGTACAATCTTTAGAAATAACCCGAAAACCAATCAGCCTGAGCAAATTATTAAAGAAACTGGCAAGTTGGATGTGAAAGTTTTCGATGGAGACGAATCTGATGTCTTTCGCATGATGGATGAACTCGCGAGTAATATTTACGATTTGTTTAATGGACCTCTTATCCTACTGCGGATATTGAAGTTAGATACTAATGAGCATGTATTACTTATAGGCATGCACCACATTATTTACGATGCTTGGTCACAGTACAATGTTATGAGTCGGGATGTGAGAGCTTTATACAATGAGCAAATGACAGGAGAAAAAGCTAACTTGCCAAATCTGCCAATCCAATATGCGGATTATGCGATATGGCAAAAAAGTAATGATCTATCCAAACATCTTGATTACTGGATGGAAGAGTTGGATGGATACAAGGAAGGTTTGGAATTGCCCTATGATGGTCCGCGCACGAAAAGTCGTGATTGGCATGCTGCCACTTATACTTACGATTACCCGGAAGCATTGATTAAGGAGTTTGACAGATTTATCCGTGAGCACCAGGCGACCCTGTTTATGGGGTTGTTAGCAAGTTTCTCTCTTCTTATTAGTCGTTATACTGGTCGTCAAGATATCTGTATCGGTACTACCTCTGGTGGTCGTAATCAAGTCGAACTGGAAGATCTGGTAGGTTTTTTCATTAACATTCTGCCGTTGCGAATTGACCTCTCTGGTGATCCGAGTATCAGAGAATATATGGAGCGTGTTAAACGGTTGGTTTTAAACGGTTTTGAGCATCAGGCATTACCTTTTGAGCACCTGTTAAATGCAATGCAAAATACGCGAGATAGCAGCCAGATTCCACTAGTGCCGATTGTATTACGTCATCAAAACTTTCCAACAGCATTGAGTGACAAATGGAACGATGAGTTGGATATGGAAATAATAGAAAGAGATGAACGGTCAACTCCCAATGAAATGGATTTGCAGTTCTTTGGTGATGGATCAAGCTTACAGGTAGTTGTGGAGTATGCGGAGGAGCTGTTCTCTGAAAATACTATCTCCCGCATGATAAAACATCATCAACAGGTTATGGAGTTCTTAATTGCCACGAGCAAACAACAGCCTGAAGAAGCGTTAGAGGAGTGCGCTGATTGATGCGATATGTTGGTGTTAATTAATTATCATAAGTAAATAATCCACCTTCTTAGAAGGTGGTTTTGCTTTTAGCCCCCTAAAAGGGGGTATCAGCTTGCCCTCTTAGAAGGCAAGCAAGCCATCCCCTACAGAAAATATAACGTGTCCTTACGACACCATAGCTTGAATTATAATTTTTTATCAGTATCAAAGTATCCCGCTCATTGAGCTGACGTAAAATTCCACGGTAGCCAATTTTCTGGGTTAGCTTTTACTGCTTCTTGATTTCGCTGAATGGCATTAAAGTAGTCAAACACATGAACCCCCGCACTGGCTGCTGTTGCAATCATTGATGTAATCACATCAGCCACATTGGCACCTGTTTGGGTTTTGAAAAACAAACTATTTTTACGCCCTCGTACCACTAATTTGAGGGTTGCTTCCATTTGATTGTTATCCAGCTTGGCACCTTCATGGGTGCAAAATCGAGTGAGTCCATTATAGTGGCGTTCAAAATAGCCAATGGCTTTGCCTAGTCCGCTATTTTTTTCTACTTTTCCGCTTTGTATTAGCTGGCTTCCCCATTCGCGGATCTTGGCCATAATAGGCAATGAATGCTGTTGGTGATATTCCAGTCGTTCTTTAGGTGACAAGCTGTCTTTTTTTGTCTGTTTCTCATGCGTCCAAATGTGGCCATATTGTTCCAACACATAATCAACTTCCTGGGGAAAGTGCTGAATAACATCCACAAACTGCCGTCTTCCGTGGCTATTGCAAAGCGAACGAATCATTTCGCACGGCACATGTGGGTTATTATTTGACAAAGCATCACTCATTAAAATGGGTGGTGGTTGGTCGGGTGAACGCTTTTCCAACAATTCATCCATGAGTTCACCTGCATGGCCAATATTGGTTTGAAATAGGGTGATTTCTTGCCCTGAGGGCAGTGTGGCAATGACACCTGAGGTATAAATACCACTTCTGAGTGTTGGCTTGTCACTCCCATGCCGCTTTTTCATCGTTGGCTGCTGGTCAAGAATACGGTGAGTAGTGTCATCCAAGTGGTAATGAATGGCATTTCCTGCCGCCGCTTTCATGATGTCAAACACGGCTTGTAAATCACTGGCTAAGTAGTTGCATTGATCAGCAATGGTAGAGGCACTGATGGATACCCCTAATAAGTCTTGTAAGCTCTGCTGGCGATAAAACGGTGAGCCTGCAAAATACTTATTCAAGGCCATCAGTGAGCGTGCAGAATAGCCATACATCTGGTCACCACTTCCATCGGCGTTGACCGACTCAGGTAAATCCGCAGTAAAAAATACACCACACGCATTACAGCGCAATCGCTCAAATAAGTGTTGTTCACGGGTATAGGGACTGTGACCGGTAATACGAAGCAACCGCGCCGGCTCATAGTGATAGAGCTTACCCAATGTACACTCTGGGCAACGCTCACCGGCTTGCAACCCAGCTATTGGATGGTGAATCGTTACTGGGGGTTGCTGTTTAACTGACTTCTTCTTTGATGGGGTAGACTGGTTGCTTTTTTTCTTCCGTGATCGGGGTTGGCCAGTGCCAGTGTTTCCTTGGTTGTTTTTTCCAAGTACATCACTGCGCTTTTCCGAGGACTTTTCAATACCTAACTGTTTACGTAGCTTATGCAGGGTAATATCTTGATTCTGCAATTGCTGATGCAGGTTGATCAGCGTTGATATGGCATCCAAGGCTTGCTGGCCCTGCTCTTTATTTAACGCCAAACCATATTCCATCGACTCACTGATTTTGTTTGTCAATACATCCAGCTCAGCAATATCAATTTCAACGTAAACCGTCACTGCTACCCCCTTATAGAAGGGTTCGCTAGCTTAATGATGAAATATAAAATAGCAAGTAAAATCATACGGTCTGTTTTGTGTGACTAAAAGATTGTCCTCTTAACAACACGATTAACTGCTTGGCTGCAATGGCCTGTGTTAAGACACCATTTGTCGGCCAACCTTGAAAGCGCCCTTGGGATAACCGCTTAGTCATGAGCCAAAAACCCGTGCCATCATAGTGCAATGCTCGAATCATGGTTTTACTGCGATTAATAAAAACAAATACGACACCTGTGCGAGGCTCTTGTTCAAGGGATTGCTTACATAAGGCGACAAAACCATCAATGCCTTTTCTAAAATCCGCAGGCTGAGTCGCCAACAAAATGTGCGTACTGGTTGTTAGCGGTATCATTTATAGTCCCCTTGTCCTGCCTGTAATTCACGCACGACTGCACTCAACTGCGAACCAGAAAGTTCACCTTGAATAGACATCTGCACGCCATGAGAAAGGGTTAAATGAATACGCAATGATGAATTGTATGTATGGTTATCAACGGGAGCAATCGGTTGTGTTAAAGCCACAAAATCAGAAGATGGATCATTACCTTGTTCTACAAGCTGCCAGCTTTTTAAGGCTGAATGGCTAAGCCCCAAGGTATTTATCACTTTAGAAACAGAGTAATGCTCTAATAATGCCAGGGCTTGTTGCCGCAATGCAGCTGGTGTCTTTTGTCGTTTACCAGGACGATTTTCTCGCCAGGCTTGAAAGGCTGCTGCGACTGATTCAAGGGATATTGAGTCTACCATAATACTTCCTTACAAATTATTCGGAAGCTAGTAAACCACTAAAAATTAATAAAGTTGAGCTAGGGTGTCGTAAGGACACAATATAACTAACTAAAAATCAAACTGTTCTTGTCGCTTTTCAAGCTCTTCTTGATACCTAACATAGCTCCTAATCATTTCTTCATTTAAACCTACCGTATCAACGCAATACCCTTTAGCCTAAAAATGATTGCCCCAATAAGGCCTCTTTTTCAGATAAGGATATTGCTTAAAAATCCTTATTGCTGTTCGACCTTTTAAGGTACCCATCAACTCAGATATGGATTGCTTGGGTGGAACACTTATCAATAGATGAACATGATCTGGCTGTACATTTAGCTCTATCACCCTACATTTTAGCTTTTGGCTATATACATAAATACTGTTGTACACATCATGCGCTACCCCTCCTGTCAATACTCTATATCTATACTTCGGCACCCTGTTGTGGCTTAATAAATTTGTACACCCAAACAATGTGGTATTGGCAGTGCCATATAACATGCGATAATCTTTCAAATCTGCTCATGCGTTTTTCCTTTACTAAGTTATGGGGATAACCAAGTAAACGAATACCATGAGCAGTTCCTTCAGGCACAGCCTTTCGCTGGCGATGACCACGCCCACAGGACGTGGTTTTTATTTATCAATAAAAAGTTGAATAGATAGCAGGGCACTGATGTGGTTACTCTAATGTCAGTGTTCTAAGGTGTGACATAGTAAATGTATTGTGAAGATAAGCGAATGAACGACTTTTTTGTGCGAAATAACTTTGAACAGAGAGGTGGGAGAAAAGGTTTTCGGTGTATCAATAAAGAAAATTTGGTTGCTGCCGGCTATATTGATGCATTGTCTGAAGTTGTCGATACAGATATAAAAAATAATAAAAACTGCGAAACAGTCTTTAATCTTTTGTGTGAATCAACCGCTGCTTACAAAAATCTTAGCTGTGATGTTACTAACAATGGGAGTGGGCAGATAGCATTAAAGGTGGCCTATCGGGATTTGAGTGCTAGGGTATTTGTATCATTTTTTATGGAGTTGGACCGGCAAAACCTGTTGGCTTCGGTGGTTTGTAGTTACTTGTTTTCTACACATAAAATCGTGTGCTTGCCAGCAGAAGGAAAAACAAAAAAAATATTCTTTAACATATCCGGTGCTTTGACAAAGGATGAACTTGATACCATTGTTTTTGCTGTTGATACACTGCTGGAAATAATGTCTATACAGCGAAGTGATAAGCTGCTTGCTCATATGGCCAGTAATGTTGTTGATGGCGAAGATGTTGCGTATCTGCACTCACATATTCCCAAAGATACTGCCAGAGCATGTTGTGGCGATAAAAAACTGACCTGCTTTGTCTACCCTAACTTTATAGCCGACCTTAAGAAGTGGGATACTAGCCTTGTAACATTCAATAAGCAGTCGCTGATGGAGGTGTGGCTTTATCTTTGCGATAGAATGCAGCCTTTTGTGTTGCAGAGCTATGTTATAGATAATACAAAGACAGAGGTATGTGTTGTTGTTTTACCTACATTGTATGAAAAGATAGTCGAGGGTGGAGAAGATTATGCTGTTTCTCTGCTTGATCAGGGGCTTGTGCTCGTTGGTAATTCGGATGGTGTGGTCATTCCTCCTGAAATGAAAAAAATAATGACATCTATCAAGTCGGAGGAGGGGGGCGAAAAGCTAGATATTGATGGAGATATCTTTCGGTTTGCACAAATAAAAGAAGTTCTGAAACACATTGCACAAGAAAAGTCGACAACTACAGAGCGTATTAAAATTGCAGTGCTATCCGATGACCGCGCAGCACCGCATTTGCACTCGCTAATTTCGCAGTACGATTGCTTCAATATTGTGACTGGTTATGATGCAAGCGTTGTCGTGGTATTCCCGACAGCGACATTTTGGAATCTCCAAGCTTATGAACAGCTTTCAGTATGTATTGATTTGCAAGGAAGTGTGCTAGATCGAGATGGTTGTATGCAGCGCCGAGCCGGGTTGCTGATGATAAGTGATGTTCATTATGATTTACCTGAAAGGAGTTGCCAAAGAGCACGTAGTTATATTTCAGGGGCAATGGTACTCAACTCACTAATGCAGTCGGCGATAATGGCAAAGCACACAGCATTGCTAGAAACGTTTTCATTAACCGGTAGTACTGTTGAAGATATTACTTCCGGGGTGGCGTCGTATGGTGGTGTGAGACCGCAGTTAATAAGTCAATACGGCCCGGTTGTTCAAGGAGAAATAGAAAGTGCTCTGCGATTTCAACGTGATATGGTGATGCAGAGATCGCGTACATATAGTGAAGTATCTCATGTAATACAAACACGTAATACACTGAAAACTCTTGATGATGATAAGACAAATCTGTGTCATTTTATTTTTAGGGAGGGGCGAAACTCCGCATTAATAGATCCTAATACCGGTGATCAGCTGAGCTATGAAGGACTTCGCGAAAAAGTAAAAAGTTGCGCCCGGAAATTTGATGAGTATAGATTAAAGGAAGGAAACATAGTTGCTTTAGCTGCTATTGATAGCATAGAGAGTGTTGTGATTATGCTCGCATGTTTTTGGCGTGGGCTGGTGTTTTGTCCCATAAATTATACTGCATCAACAGAAAATATAGGCAAAATGTTAGAAGCAGCGGCTCCGTCCATTATGATTTGTGACGTGGAAACGATAGCATTAAAACTACCGACTTTATTTGATGGGCTTACTGTTACACTTGATAGTGTTGTTGCTTGTGACAGTGGTGAAGCCGATGTTGGAGTGGCCGAAACGCCGGCATTATTGCCAAGAGAACATCCTGCCGTAGTATTGTTTACATCCGGGGCGACCGGGTCACCCAAAGCACTGATTCACGAACATAAGGACTTCATATTGTGTAACATGAATTACACACATACAGTCGTTGGTTTGGAATTGGGTGAGTGTGTATACACACCTTCAAGAATTTTCTTTGCATATGGTTTGAATAGCATCGTTGTGTCCTTGTTCTCGGGTGCAGTCCATGTTATTGCGGCACCGTTGGCGAAAGGAAAAAGCTACATTGAAATACTGAAACAATTTTCTGTAAATATTTTCTTTACTGTGCCAACGGTATTGAAAATGATGTTGCAACAACATGTAATTGAACATTGTGACTGTCCAGCCTTAAGATTGTGCATCTCTGCGGGGGAGGCTTTACCAGAGGCGCTTTATATGGAAGCAAAACAAATGCTTGCAACGGATGTGCTGGATGGTATTGGTACCACTGAAGTGCTATCGACATTTATTTCGAATCGGGATGGTTATAGTCGGCCAGGATCGAGCGGGCAGTTAGTGCCAGGGTTTTCTGTCAAGTTGATTAATAGTGATGGTAGCGCATGCCAAGTTGGTGAAGTGGGTTCTTTGTGGGTGAAGGGGAATACCTTGACCAAAGGGTACATTAATGATGCTAAAAGTGTAAATGCAGAATCATTTTCTGATGGTTGGTTTAATACCAAAGATCTGTATTATGTGGATGCTGAAGGGTTTTATTATCACATTGGTCGCACGGGGACAACATTAAAGATTAACGGTTGCTGGTTTTCTCCACAAACTCTTGAGCAGGTTTTAACTAAGCATCCTAAAGTAAAGGAAAGTGCCGTTTGGTTCAACAAAGATGAATTCGGCTTAACAAGACCCTCTGCGTTAATTGTCTTAGCCGAAGAGGTTTCAGACCTTATGCCACTGTGGAGAGAGCTAAAGGAATTTGCCCGCGATAAGCTAGGCAAAGCGCACTACCCACATCTTTTCCGCTCTGTGGATTCATTGCCTCGTACCAGTAGCGGGAAGTTGATTCGATATGCTCTTCCTGACCTTATTTAGATAGGGAGAGCGACAAGCAGAGATAGCCTCTGGTGTGCTTATCAGTTGTACTGACTCATATCTGATCTGACACTACCCGCTTTTTTTAGGTGCCCTGTCAGGTTAGATTTGGGTTAAATTTTTTTCAGCCCAAATCTGCTTGCCATCAAGTAAAGTTTGCATTGGAGTACGTCCATTACACATTTTTCCTTGATGAGTGCGGCGGTGATTATAATACGCTATCCATTCATCCAAGTCTTGTTGTAATTCCTCAAGGGTTGTATACACCTTTTTCCTAAAGGCTACTTGATAAAATTCATTAAGAATTGTTTTATGGAACCTTTCACAAATACCATTCGTTTGCGGATGCCGGGCTTTAGTTTTCGTATGATCAATAGCATTAATGGCTAAATAAAGCTGATAATCATGCTGTTCAACCCGACCACAATACTCTGTGCCTCTATCCGTTAATATGCGCAACATCGGCAACTGTTGTTCACCAAAGAAAGGTAATACTTTATCATTCAGCATGTCAGCTGCTGTGATGGGTGTTTTCGTCGTATAAAGCTTAGCAAAGGAGACTTTGCAGTAGGTGTCCACAAAGCTTTGTTGATAAACACGACCTACGCCTTTGAGCGTGCCTACATAAAAAGTATCTTGAGAGCCTAAGTAACCAGGGTGAGCGGTTTCGATTTCCCCACAGGCCTCATCGTCCTGCTGCTTTTTCTCTAGCGCCACTACCAGAAACAAAAATCCCTTGTTTTCTAAGCTCATTACTGGTTCGCTGTTGACCGTGAGCAGGCTGATCAAAGGCATGGGCTAATACGGCCTGTTCAGTCTGTTCATCTACTCGATTTTTTAAGTTGGGAACCCGCTTGCTTTTGTTAACAAGGGCATCAACACCACCTTCTTCTTTTAGTTCTTGATAACGGTAAAAGGTATCACGGGATACCCCCATCATTTTGCAGGCTTTAGACACATTACCTAGTTCTTCTGCGAGATTTAATAGACCCACTTTGTGTTTAATAACAGGATTGCTAGTATGGAGCATTGAGAGTTACCTTTTTGGTTTGATTTAAAGTTCTGACACCTTTAATCAAAGCGGGTAACTCTCAGTTTTCAAGTAAGAATTGTCTGATCAGATCGCGCCTAATACATATCAGTAAATGATAATTTTTGGGCTCTTCGCGTCTTTGCGTGGATCGTATAAATAATATACACCACGATTGGTTGCTAGAATTGAAGATTTCAATTAACGACTTATGTTTAGCAACCCTTCTAAATCAGGCATATTAAGCGATTAATTATCGATACAATGGCGCTGAATAGGTTTTCTCCAGTTGTGCTGGCTTTTTGATCATTCCACGCAAAGACGCGTAGAGCCAATAATTTTTGCGACAGAGCCCGATATTCTGTGTAGGTATTTGAGGCATATTATCAAAATCTTGCATCGCATTAATTAGCCCGATTTTGTCATATTGATACAGATCCATTGGCGTTATCGAGGTTTCGGTAATGATATTTTCCTCTAATAGCCTAGCCCTCTGAGTACCAGGTAACAAACAGGTATCAGGCGTCCACCATTGACCATCTTTGTACAGGACTAAATTGGCGGTCAAAGTGTCTGAAATGAAACCATTTTTGACAATAACAATATCATCACAACCCCCACGCTGCTCATATAGCACTTGCAGGTGACTTCGGTCCGAACATTTGTAGTGATATTCTATATTATCATCTTCCACAAGCTTCAAACTATTAACAGCCCGATACTCATGGGGCACAAATTCAATTTTCTCTATTTCCCTTTCATAAAGAACTCTGCATCGAAACACACCTTTGGTACAACCATCAGGCACCGTGATAACGCTCTTTAAATCGAGCTCACTTTTTATTTCAAAGTTTTCTTCTATAGTACGACTTAGGCGCTTACTATGGTACGAAAGATTATAAAGTTTTCCATCCCAGCACCGTATCGTCTCAAACCACCGAGACATCAACATTCCTTCTTTTTATCTAATCAGCAGAAATAAAATCCAAAACTTCCTGTTGAAATTCAACTTGAAACCGCTCTCGATCAAACCCCTCAGGATCTGTCGCAGGCCCCCCAACGCGAGCTTTCATCATTTCAGGAAAAGGACTTATGAACGAGTAGTGCCCCGCATTTTCTACCACCTTACAAGTCAATGCACTCTTATCACCAATACCTTTACTAACGGTATCAATGGTCTCTTGAACCCAAAGATCTTTTTCTGCAAGCACAAGTAATGTCGGGATATTAATATTAGCAAGTGCATTTTCATGCATAAACAAGCTGACATCAGGAGCTAAAGCAACGATTGATTTCACGCGTTTGTCTGGGCTCACGCCCACGGCTTGAGACTCCATTTCATTATCTCTTACAATTTTCGTCCAGTATGGGTGTTCCTGATTTTCAGGTGCATGACAAAAATCGACGAAAAAACCTGTATGAGGCTCTCCTCCTGCCAACGCAAAGGCTGTATACCCTCCAACAGAATGTCCAATTACAGAGACGGAATCACTATCGACACTCCCCTTAAGTGGTGCAAGCTCCGACACATAATCAATCACCTGTGACACACACCTAGGTCTGTTGACCATATTTTCATATGTATATTGCAATTTATTATCAAATACAGTGTCACCTGAATGTTCAGGTAAACATACAACAAACCCATTGCTAGCTAAAAAGTGTGCTAACGATCGAAACATCATGTTGGAACTACTTGACCCGTGCGAGATCACTACAAGAGGAAAATACCCTTCACATGCTTCTGCATTCATGGACACATTCATTGAAAAAGGACCAAAACTCACCTCAGTAGAGGCCACTTCGGTCGAGTATAAAATCAATGTTGAGAATTCAACCCCGCTGGCAGCGTCAACGATTTGCTCTCTACGACAAGCGACACAATTTCCCATGATACCCCCTTTCTAGGAAAATAAATATTTCTATTATTTACCAATACTGTAGACACTTTTATACAGCAATAGCCCCATAGTCGCTTAACTGCTCATACACTTGAGCGACTTTTTTATTACTTTTGCTCAGACCTAACTTATTAAAAAGTTTTTCCATTAAATACTGATTAAATTTCTTACGTTTCCATGAGGTTATTGAAATAACGGTCTCATCATTGCCTCCTTTTAATTGCTGATCTTCTAGCTCCAATAAATTCAGTGCTGACAATGAAGCATTTAAATGGGTATGAATGGCTTCTTTTTTGCGTGACTGGCAATGGGTCAACCCTGTGTGCTGTTTAGCATCACGAAATAAAAACTCAATTTGGAATCGTGCTTTGTAATATTCAATGACTGTCATTGCATCCAGTTCTGTGTCAGTTGAATAAAGCAATGCTCTACTAACCTGTTTATCTGAGGTTTGCCTTAGCATTACAACTTTAATAGCACATTTGAATTTCTTTGAATAAACCGTTTTGCTGTAAATATCTAAGCCTTCTTGCAGGCTACCTACTTGCTCAAAACGGTGTAGTTCTTTTTCGAAATACACTTTTCCATCATACTTTTTGGGACGTCCAACCCCACTGTATTCACCCTCATAAAGCCACAGTAAATCAGCATCGGTCCTCAGTTTACCGATAAGCTTTAATTTTGCTTTCACCACGGGAGTGATAAATTTTTCTTTACTGTAGTAAGCATCGGCGACTAAATACTGAATGCCTTGCTCTAGAAGTTGGGGAGTCAATTCCACTTCTTGCTCTGCATAGACTTCAATACGCGTTTTATCTTCTTGATCAATTGTTTGACGCACATCATAAGCAAAAGCTGTATTCAATTTAAGGTCAATCAATGCGAGAAGTGAAGCTTCCAAGCCTTGCTGGGCTTGACTAACAGAGCCATTATAAAACCAGCCTAAGCCCTCAGTCTTCTTTCCTGACTTGTTAATAAAACTGGCATCGATAGCCGCGATACGACCATTTTTAGGAAGAGCAAGAGTTAATGTGTCTCTATTGAACTGGGCAAAATCAAACTGGCGCCTATACCAGCGGCTAAAACGTTTTTCACTCATTTGGCTATAACGGCTCATATTTCTAAAGGTCGCTTTGCCTTGAAAGACCACCAGCGTCGTCAATAAAGCAACAATAAATGTCTGTTGAGGTTTATTAACATTGGACATTGAGCGTAAAACCGTTTCTACTATGCTTTCCAAAGATAGATTCCTGTGACAATTCGATTTCGACAACCGCATTCTCACAGTTTCTATTTTTGGTTCAATCCTACCACTTTAAGACCAAAAACTGTCTACAGTATTGATTTACTGTACAATATAAAATAAAAGCAACACTACCAATTACGCAAAAATCATACCCTCCGCAGCCTCTATATATACGTCATGATTATACCATAATCTGCCGTGACTGCAGTAGTGACATTATAGTAAAAGCAGGAAAAAGCCAAACGGGTACACAACGGTACCAGTGTATGAATCCTG
This sequence comes from Spartinivicinus marinus, assembly GCF_026309355.1. Taxonomy (NCBI): domain Bacteria; kingdom Pseudomonadati; phylum Pseudomonadota; class Gammaproteobacteria; order Oceanospirillales; family Zooshikellaceae; genus Spartinivicinus; species Spartinivicinus marinus. The sequence continues at coordinate 16,477 of NZ_JAPJZK010000002.1, read as the reverse complement.
AGTGTCAAACTAAAACCTTCATGCTGGAATATATCTATAGAGCATGTGAGCCTGAAGTAAAAGAACAAATCATCGAAATGAGTATCAATAGTAGCGGCATTCGGGATACGGCGCGTGTTCTGAAAATAAGTAAAAGCACGGTCATTAGTACATTAAAAAAAAGAAAGTATCCTGACTCAAGTCAACCCAAAACTCCATGAGCAAAAAACAAACAATCCTCTAGATGTTAGACTGGAACTCGTCTGCGAAGAAGCTGAAATGGATGAACAGTGGTCTTTTGTAGGTAAAAAGCCTAATCAACGCTGGTTGTGGTATGCAGTAGATCATGATACCAACACAGTGCTTGCTTATGTATTTGGAAAGCGAAAAGATAGTGTTTTCAACAAGCTGCAATCATTGTTAGAGCCCTTTAATATTAAGCGATTTTACACGGATAATTGGGGAGCTTATGATCGCAATCTTGACCCTGAAAAGCATGAAGTTGGAAAAATAAATACTCAAAAAATTGAGCGAAAAAATCTTAACTTTAGAACCTGGATCAAACGTTTAGCGCGAAAGACCATTTGCTTTTCAAAGCTAGAAAAAATGCATGATATTGTGATTGGACTGCTCATCAACAAGATTGAATTTGGGGTGGATATTCATGCTTAACCATAGTTCTAGCCCACTACCCATAAGACAATGTTTGAACAGTTTTGTGCTTTAGTAGGCTAAGTTTGCCCAAAATAAGTTTGTTTTTAACCTAAATAATTTTTGCGACAGAGCCCCAACGACTTAGGTCTCATATCCACCCAAACTTGTTCGACATGAGCTAAACATTCCTCTTTACTACCTGAAGCTCCAACTTGACTCCACCCTTCCGGAATATCCATTTGTTGCGACCAAATAGAATACTGGCCTTCGTCATTAACCAAAACAACATATACTTCAGAACTATTATTCTTTTCCATAATCAACACCACAACCCTATTCAATTTTAACTTCAAAAAAAGTATATTTTTATCAACGCTTCATTTACTAACAAATAAAAAACCATTGCATTCTGCCGGATATATAACTTACTTGTCAATTACCAGCACCACCGAACACACAAACCTAAGCACTGGACTTCACAGGCTTTGCATTACACCCTCCAGACCCAGAAGAGGCTAGCTCTTCTGCGCTTTTCGTTGGTAATTAAGTGTACAGTTTATACCCTTGCAAAGTGTCGGTTTTAAAGAATCCGTAACACCTTCGCTTCACTACTTTAATTTTATTATTTAATCCTTCAACAAACCCACTGCTTCGTCCAGGGCAATCGCATATAAAAATACAACAAAATCAGTATAATAGAATGAACAGTAACTGATATAGAGCGCAACATTGGAACAAAATAGTACAATTTTAGATCACTTTGACAAGTTAAATGACCCTCGAGTTGAACGTCATCGTCGTCATAAGCTGATTGATATCATTACGGTTCTGTCGCAAAGTTTAGCCTGAAATGATAACCTTCGTAACCCTTCCCAGAATCATGGTTGTTTTGTAGTCACGATGAGTGCTGATGAACGCTTTAAAGGTTGTCACTTTCCCAAGTGCGTTGTACTGCAAGTGGTGTATTATTACCTTCGGTTTGCACTGAGCTACCGCGATATTGAAGAGCTTATGCAAGATCGGAATGTTCCCGTTGACCACGCCACTATTCAACGCTGGGTGGTGACCTACTCATCTAAGTTAGAAAAACAGTTTCGAAAGAAGAAATCACCTGTCGGCAACAGCTGGCGTATGGATGAGACGTATATCCGGGTAAAAAAAGACTGGTACTATTTGTACAGGGCCGTGGACAAAGCGGGACAAACCATTGACTTCTTATTTACCAAGCACCGGGACACTAAGGCTGCCAAGCGATTTTTCAAAAAGGCCATTCGCGCTAATGGCGCACCAGAAAAGATAACAATTGATGGCAGTGCGGCGAATAAAGCGGCTATTGAAACAATCAATAAGGAGATGAAAACGCCAATTATTATACGCCAAGTCAAGTACCTCAATAACATCGTTGAGCAGGATCACCGATTTATAAAGCGCATTACTCGGCTAATGTTGGGTTTTAAATCATTCAATAGTGCCAGGTCTACACTGATTGGAATTGAGTTAGTGCACATGCCTTAGGAAAGGCCAGTCTGCTAATCCAATGGCTAAACATAAGACAATGTTTGAACAGTTTTGTGCTTTAGTAGGCTAAGTTTGACCAAAATAAGTTTGTTTTTAACCTAAATAATTTTTGCGACAGAGCCAAGTAGGTACTTCGATCAGCGCTTACGATAATATAAAGAGAATATTACTTATGATACCAAACAATGTAGGACTTGAAGAAAACAAGCCACTGAAAATGCAACTTGAGCACTACCAGGCAGATTTTAAAAGTTGGTGGAAATTAAGAGGTCCAACGGAGTTTCTTGATGTACCAATGACATTGCGAATTCCAAACGGGTCAACTAAAGGACGTTGGTATAAAACTGTAAAAATACGGCCTTCGGAATATTGTTGGGGGTTATATATGGCTCCATGTAGACATGACTCGATTCAGCATGGTATTCATAAAGGTGAGGCGCTTTGGGAGACAGTGCCTACAGACTACTACAGCTATCTATTGCATCATATTAGAGTTCAAGCAGATGTTGAAAATGGTGGTGTAGAGCAAGGGCAGTTGTTACTTCAAATGGCGCCCAGCTTTTATGATTTGAATAATCTTTTTCAGTTTTTGCTCGAGGAAGGAAGACATTCGTGGGCAATGGTGCACATACTACTTGAACATTTTGGTCATGATGGTTTGGTTGAGTCTGAGGCATTGTTGGATCGCATGTGTGGAGATGAGAATAACCCTCGTTTATTGGATGCTTTTAATTTCACCACTGATGATTGGTTGTCTCATTTTATGTGGCTTTTTCTTGCTGATAGAGATGGGAAGTATCAATTACAAGCAGTAACGCAAGCCGCCTTTGCGCCTTTAGCTAGAGCATCGAGATTTATGCTTTTTGAGGAGCCTCTTCATATTAATATGGGGGTTAGTGGACTCGATAGAACATTATATAAAAGCGCAAAGCTCACTTTAGAAAGTGGGAGTTTTGATATCTTTGAGCATGTTGCAATTCCTTTGCCTGTGATTCAGAAGTATATAAATTATTGGGTACCTAGAGTATTGGATCTATTTGGTAATGACGAGTCGAATACAGCAAACAATATGTATCAGATTGGTATTCGAACGCCAAGAGATCTTGATGTATATGAAAACAGTATGTTTGTCATTGATCGTCGCAAGAATGACCGTGTCGAGCAGGTGGAGATTGAGGGTGGTAAGGTATTGAATTGTATTATGCGAAGTCAGTATATCGAAGAAATTGGCCGAGTAATTGATAAATGGAACAGGTCTCTGGCAGAGCTTAAACTAGATTTTCAGTTTTCTATTCCTCATGAACGTTTTAATAGGAATACGGGGCCATGTAAAAGGCTTCCATATGATGTTGAAGGAAATATAATGCCTGAGGGAGATAGTAGAAAAGTGAGTGATTGGTTGCCCACGGAAAAAGATTATGAAATGGTAAAAGCTATAATGGTGCAGACGTTAGAGGTCGAAAAGTATGCGTCCTGGATCTCTCCTTTAGGCTATAGTTTGCGGAAGTTAGTGGAAGAAAAGAAAGATTAGCTTATAACAGGAGGCACGCTCAAAGTTTTCGGTTTAGTAAATTTTGATTATTGGAATGTTTATTTTGTTGGGTGCAGGATACATTTTTTTGATGGCTCAAGAAGGTGAAATGTGGGCCAGCAGTAAAATTTTTTTATCATTTGTTTTGAAAATTAGGAGTATTTACGGTGTCAATGGGTAGTATAGAGAGAACAGCCTTGTGGGTGGCAGGGATGAGAGCGGTTGAATCTGAGGGTGAAAATCCTCTTTTTCATGATCCGTTTGCTCAACTGCTAGTTGATGATGATAGTTTTATCGATGAACTGCGTAGTACAGCAACGAATGAAAAGGTGATGCCTCCTGCGATTCAAGTTCGAACTCGTTGGTTAGACGATGAAATTACTTTGGCAGCTAAAAATGGTATGTTTCAGGTTGTTAGTCTTGCGGCAGGAATGGATGCGAGGGTGTATAGGCTTGAGTTACCACGAAATACTCGATATTTTGAAGTTGATTATGAAAATGTGTTAGATCATAAAAACACAAAGTTAGAGCACGTAGTATCAAAGTGTGAATATATTCCATTGGCTATGAATTTGGAATTAGACTGGCCAGCAGAATTGAAAAAGATCGGATTCGATACAGAAATTCCAACAGTGTGGGTAATTGAAGGATTGTTGTGTTACTTGAAGGAAGAGTACGTAAAGTTATTGTTTTCGAGAGTCAGTGAGTTAAGTGCCAAAGGTAGTATTTGCCTCTTTGATGTTATTGGTCTTTCAATGCTAAATTCTCCCAATGCGAAAGTGCTTCATGATATGGCTCAACAATTTGGAACTGACGAGCCGGAGAGGATTGTAGAACCGTTGGGTTGGGACGTAGATGTTTGTACAATTGCAGCCATGGGACATAAACTTAACCGTTGGCCTTTTCCTCTCGCGCCAAGAGGCATTCCGGGTGTTCCTCAGAGCTTTTTAGTTAAAGCTGTTAAAACATAGCTTGTTAGGTGAAGTGGTTGAAAAACTATATTCACTCTATGACCCAGTACATGGAGTTGTTTTTTTGTTCTTGGTTGTTCAAAAAACATACTGACCTTTGTACTTCCCGCTACTGGTTGCGGGTTTCGTATCTGCTGAAGAAACCTTGCAGCCTCAGTGCTTGACCCAACCAAAATAATAGATGAAATGTGATAAAACTGGTTTATTATTAACCTGAAAAACTATTGTTTGCGATTTTTTATCAAAAACAAGGCATGATCGACCCTAGCATTCTGCCACTATGGCATTCACGTACTCACAAAATAACCTACGAGTTAATTAATAAATTCTAACAGAAATGTCGTAGGTTAATCATTGTGTAGGCGACTGTTTTAAGTGCGTAATGGAGATTGCTAAGACGTTCAAATCGAATTAATAAGCGCTTGAACTTATCCGGGCTCTGTCGCAAAAATTATTTAGGTTGTACAAATTTATTTGACCACAACAGGTAATAATACACCACTTGCAGTACAACGCACTTGGGAAAGTGACAACCTTTAAAGCGTTCATCAGCACTCATCGTGACTACAAAACAACCATGATTCTGGGAAGGGTTACGAAGGTTATCATTTCAGGCTAAACTTTGCGACAGAGCCCCTTTTACTGAGGCTGGATCATCATGGTCAGGCGAGAGTGGCAAATCATTTTCCCTTGTTCGTTAGTAATATCAAGCAGCCAAACCTGTGTTGTTTGCCCCATGTGTGCCGGGCGGGCCGTGCAGTATACATAGCCTGAGCTGACTTTACGTATGTGATTGGCATTGATGTCGAGTCCAATGCACCGTTTGTCATGATCGACACACATTTCTGATGCAATACTGCCAGTTGTTTCTGCCAGTACAACAGACGCCCCCCCGTGAAGTATACCGTGGGGCTGGAGGGTTCTGGCATCCACAGGCATTTTCGCTTTCAGGTAATTATCACCCATATCGATAAACTCGATCCCAAGGTGTTCGTGTAGTGTGTTTTTAGAAAACTCATTGAGCTCTTCTAGGGTTTTTGGTGTTGTCCAGATAGGAGATGTCACGTTTTAATCCATGTTGTGGTGAAATGAATTATTGATAGACTTCAATATCCAGGCCGTCGAGAAGGCTGTTGGCCTCAGGTAAACTGAATTTTGCACGGCTTATTTTATTTTCAAAAACGTCTATAGTGTAATTCAGTGCATCAAAAAAATCACAATTGCTTAAATTGGTGTTGTGGAAGACACTATTTGAAAAATCCGATTGAATAAAGCTGGCATGTTCACAGTCTGCTTCTGTAAAGTTGACGTCATGAACTTGGCATGCCTCCATTTTGATTTCTTGCAAATATAACCCGAAAAATATTGAATTATCTAATCTGCATCCATCAAACTCGACTGGGCTGGATATTTGAACACTGGGCCACGCTGCGCTAGTCCAGTTGATCCCTATCATCTTGCAATCCTTAAATTTTACATCTCGAAAGCTGGTTCCATTTACACTTATTGTGCTTAGGTTGCAGTTTTTAAACTCACAGTCGTTAAATTTACACTTGTCAAAAGCTGTACTGTTGAAATTGCAATTAATAAAAATGCAATCATAAAAAACTTTGCCTGAAAGTGTTTGATCTTGTAATTCGATTTTTTCAAAAGTTTGATCTTCGTACTCGAATTGTTTAGATGTCAAATCTTCCATTATCTCGTTACCTTGCCAGCTAAAATTGATTTTTAGTTTACATCAACCGAATGTAATCGCAAAGATCGGCTCTGTCGCAAAAATTATTTAGCGTAAAGACAAAGGTTCTGTCGCAAAGTTTAGCCTGAAATGATAACCTTCGTAACCCTTCCCAGAATCATGGTTGTTTTGTAGTCACGATGAGTGCTGATGAACGCTTTAAAGGTTGTCACTTTCCCAAGTGCGTTGTACTGCAAGTGGTGTATTATTACCTTCGGTTTGCACTGAGCTACCGCGATATTGAAGAGCTTATGCAAGATCGGAATGTTCCCGTTGACCACGCCACTATTCAACGCTGGGTGGTGACCTACTCATCTAAGTTAGAAAAACAGTTTCGAAAGAAGAAATCACCTGTCGGCAACAGCTGGCGTATGGATGAGACGTATATCCGGGTAAAAAAAGACTGGTACTATTTGTACAGGGCCGTGGACAAAGCGGGACAAACCATTGACTTCTTATTTACCAAGCACCGGGACACTAAGGCTGCCAAGCGATTTTTCAAAAAGGCCATTCGCGCTAATGGCGCACCAGAAAAGATAACAATTGATGGCAGTGCGGCGAATAAAGCGGCTATTGAAACAATCAATAAGGAGATGAAAACGCCAATTATTATACGCCAAGTCAAGTACCTCAATAACATCGTTGAGCAGGATCACCGATTTATAAAGCGCATTACTCGGCTAATGTTGGGTTTTAAATCATTCAATAGTGCCAGGTCTACACTGATTGGAATTGAGTTAGTGCACATGCTTAGGAAAGGCCAGTCTGCTAATCCAATGGCTAAACATAAGGCAATGTTTGAACAGTTTTGTGCTTTAGTAGGCTAAGTTTGCCCAAAATAAGTTTGTTTTTAACCTAAATAATTTTTGCGACAGAGCAGGGACAATGCCCCAACAGAACGTTTTCTTAGAAGTTATAAAGTTGAGTGGATGCCATCTACTTTTTACAAAAACTACCAAGAATCTGAAAAAGATATTATGCAGTTCATTAAATATTACAACCATTGTCGTGTTCATAGTTACAATGGCTACTTAACACCTGCAGCTAAAGAGTTATTAAATTAACTGTACGTAATGTTGTACAAGTTTACTTGACCACAACATTGGTGAGTAAAAATACATACCTTAAAAAATATACATTTTGCATGATGACTAACGCTTTTTTGTTTAAAGGGAGGCGTATGCGTTGCCTCATTATCGATAATTACGATTCGTTTACTTGGAACTTGGCTGATTATGTTGCACAAATATATGGTAATGAGCCTTTAGTAATACATAATGATCAATATACGTGGGACGAGATTCAGCAGCTTGGCGAGTTCGGTTCCATTATTGTGTCACCTGGTCCGGGCTCAGTGACTAATGCGAGTGATTTTCGTGTCAGTCGTCAAGCGTTGGAGCAAAATGATATTCCGGTGCTTGGGGTGTGTCTCGGTTTTCAAGGGCTCTCGCATATATATGGTGGTGAGATAGTTCATGCACCAGTTCCTTATCATGGTCGAAAGTCCAATATTGTCCATAACGATAATGTTGGTTTGTTTAAGGAGCTTCCTAATACTTTTGAAGCTGTTCGGTACCACTCTCTTGTTGTGGCTGCTGATACAGTGCCTAAAGACTTGAACGTCACAGCACGTTCCGAGTGTGGATTGATAATGGGGGTTGAGCACAAGTTCTTACCCAAGTGGGGCGTGCAGTTTCATCCAGAATCAATTCTGACTGAATATGGTATGCAATTGGTCGAAAACTTTAAGTTACTGTCATATAAGCACGCCAATATAGAGGAAAGCGATACTAAAAAATCCCCTGTTTCAGTGTCTAAGGAGATAGCTCGACGGTCCAAAGTGAAGAAACAATTATTTTTCCGAAAAGTGGATATCCCTGTATCAGATGAGCAGGTTTTCCGCTCTATGTTCGCTGAAGAGCGAAATAGTTTTTGGTTGGACAGTCAATCCGTTAGGAGGGGGATGTCTCGTTTTTCTTTCATGGGAAAGGTAATTCCGGAAGATGTGTTGACGTACAAAATTACAGAAGACTCCGAAGATTTTTCTGGTGGTCTAGCATTTCTCAAAAACCTGGAGTGTGCGTTGGAGGCTGTAGATGTTGCAAGTCATGAGGACTTACCGTTTGAGTTTCGTGGTGGTTATGTAGGTTATATGTCTTATGAGATGAAGACACTTTTTGGCGCCGAGACGCGTCATAGAAATAAGATACCTGATGCGGTTTGGATGAGGGTGGAGAAATTTGTTGCGTTTGATCATTTAGATAAGTCAGTTTGGTTGGTATATGCTGCGACGAAAGAGGAGCAAGCGAAGGCTGATGCCTGGATTGATGAAATGGAAGAGCAGCTTAGGTTGGTAAGTGTTGATGCATCCGCTGGCCAGGGATTAGGAATAGAGCAAGCCAGTATCGATATGGATATGAGTCGAGAGTGTTATCTGGATGCCATTGAAAAGAGTAAAGAAAAAATTGTTGATGGTGAGTCGTATGAAATTTGCTTAACGAATCAATTTTCGTGTGATATAGAGCTCGACCCTGTAGAGCTTTACATGATTATGCGAAAAGAAAACCCAGCCCCTTTTGGTGCGCTGATTAGTATTGGTAAAGTTAGAATTTTAAGTACTTCCCCAGAGCGTTTCTTGAAAGTTGATGAGAATGGTCGGGTTGAAACCAAACCAATTAAAGGTACTTGTGCTCGATCTGAAGACCCAGCAACTGATGCTGAAAATGCAAGGGTTTTGGCTGCATCGGAAAAGGATCAAGCTGAAAATCTGATGATTGTGGATCTAATGCGGAATGATCTTGGCCGAGTTTCAGTGCCTGGTAGTGTTATTGTGTCCAAGATGATGGATATTGAAAGTTACCAAACCGTGCACCAGATGGTTAGTACCGTAGAGTCATATTTGAAGTCAGAGTGTACATTGGTGGAATTGCTTAAAGCGGTGTATCCTGGAGGCTCAATTACAGGTGCCCCTAAATATCGTTCGATGGAAATTATTGATCAATTGGAGCAGGACTCAAGAGGAGTGTATTGCGGAACCATTGGTTACCTTGGCTACAACCGGATTGCAGATCTTAATATTGCAATCAGAACGCTTTCTTATGATGGGCAAACAATTAAATTCGGTGCTGGTGGTGCAATTACCTATCTTTCTGATCCAAGCAGCGAGTATGAGGAAATTATCTTAAAAGCAGAGGCTGTGTTGAAACCTATATGGCAATATTTGTCTGAGCTTGGAACGCCCTACGAATATAGTGTAGTAGATAAAAATCTTTCGGTATCTGCTTGTTTAAAACAGCTGGGAAGTGAAGTGGATTTGGTTTGATTGGTTTTAGGAATGTCTAAAAAAGATATTTTTTTCAAGCGTCGACCTGCAGTAAAGACCTCTCCCTGGTTTGTTATCTTCAATCCGCAGGAAAAGGTGCGAATCAGAATATTTTGTTTTCCTTATGCTGGAGGGGATGCCAATATATATCGAGATTGGGCGTTAAATATGCCTGATGGGGTAGAGGTTGTGGGTGTTCAGTACCCTGGAAGAGGAGGAAATACTGAGCCTCTCATTAGTTGCTGTGACGAAATGGTTGCGCGGTTATATAGCGTGATCTCACCAATGCTAAATGTTAATTTTGCATTTTTTGGTCACAGCAATGGAGGGTTGATCAGTTATGTATTGGTGGGAAGGATGAGTGATAAGCAAAAAAGCAATCATATACATCTATTTATCTCTGCTAGGTCTCCTGCTCATCTAGATTTGACAAGAAAAAAAATTAGTCATTTGGAAAAACATGAGTTTGTACAAGAAATTAAAGAAATGGGAGGGACGCCTGAGGCGGTACTAAAAGATGAAGGATTAATTGACTACCTTATTCCAAGATTGAGGGCTGATTTCCGATTAGGTGAGAGTTATCGCTACAGGAAGGGCGGGGAACAAATCGAATGTGCTGTGAGTATCTTGTTCGGCTCTGATGATGGGCTTGTTGATAATGTTGACCGTTGGTCTGATTTGGTCGTGGGGGAATTTTCTACTTACGAGCTGGCTGGCGGGCACTTCTATATACATACAAATCAGCAAGCGGTGATTGATATAGTATTGTTGCAGTTGAATGAGAGTTTGGCAGGCACAAAAGAGAGGGGCGTGCCTGCCTGATTTTAGGTGTTAGTTATCTTGTGGAGAATATGCTTCCGTCATGCAGACGGTGACCTTTCTATCTCCTTCGTAAGGGGTTCGTCCGTGAGAGACCAGCATATTATCTAAAAGTAGTACATCGTCTTTTTCCCAGTCGAAGAAAGTGATGTTTTGGTCAAACGCAGATCGTATATGATCGAGTGTTTCGGGAGGGATGGGGCTGCCGTCGCCAAAGTAGGTATTTCGGGGAAGGCCTTCTTCTGTGAAGTGAGACAAAAGTACCTGTCTGTAAGGCTTTTCCCAAGCTGTGATATGAAAGAGATGTGCTTGATTAAACCAAATTTTTTGTTGTGTTATGGGGTGTGTTGCGGTGGCCTGGCTTATGTGGCGGGTTTTTAGGTCGTCGCCTATCCATTGGAATTCAATGTTATGAGATTGGCAGTAGGCTTCGACGTGTGCTTTTTCGGTCGTGTTAAAAACTTCTTGCCATGGCAGGTCGGCGCCTTTTCGAAAGTTTCGGACATACATTACCTTTTTTTGTTCGAACTCTCGTTTTATTTCATTATCAATGGCCTCTGTCACATTGATCATGTCACAGATAGGTGTTTGCCCTCCTTTAGTGGCAGGGGTGACGCAATGAAATAGTAATTTTAGGGGCCAGTTTGTCTGGTAAGAGTTTTCGCAATGTTGTTGAATTGTCAGGTTTTGTGGGTATTCCGTTGATGTATAGACGTTCTCGCTCAGCAATGTACGAGACGTGGATCTGTAGTTATAGTCTAGTAGTTCGGAAAAAAAACATTTTGAAATGCTGTTTAGTCCCTCTCTATTGCTGAAGTTGCGAAAGAGTACTGCTTTATGTTGGATTAATTTGTTTGTGATAATTTGCTTGTTGTTGTCTGCCCACTGTTCCAATGATTCCTGATGGCCATTGATAATTAAGGGAGTGTCGTCTTTGGCACTGGTGTTGTGCATATGTTTCTCTCTCTAAAATAGGGTTTATTGTTAATAAGTATCTATATATTGGAATATTACAAAATTTTACACAAAAAATGATAGTAAAAAAGGTAAGCGCAGATCGAACCACCCACTAGCCGCATGCAATTTTACTTTATAAAGTGAAGCCTCTTTCAACGGCTCTGTCGCAAAAATTATTTAGGTTAAAAACAAACTTATTTTGGGCAAACTTAGCCTACTAAAGCACAAAACTGTTCAAACATTGTCTTATGTTTAGCCATTGGATTAGCAGACTGGCCTTTCCTAGGCGTTGTTGAATAAATCGAAAAATCAGGCGTGCTGAGGCATTCAGTCCACTATATTATCCAATTTTCACAGAAATAGGCATGCCAAGACTAGTCATTCTATTTAATACGCGCACGGATACCTCAGCCTCGGTTTTTTGTTGCTGTCAACACCAACTTAAAAAGTCTTCTTTTTGCCATGCCATTCGTCCGTATTGATTGATGAAGGCGGTATGTACGTTACGCTGCATGAACTTGAACTGGCTTGCGCCATGTTCGCTTAGGTTTTACATGATGCTTTTTCTGATGCCATTCATCTTTGCCATAGACCTTCAGCCCGGTGCTATCAACAAGGACGTGTGAACCTGGATCAATACTATCAATGAGCCTCTGTAGCTGGAGTGACGTACTTCGTTTCGATAGACAACTATAATCCGGTGCTTTAATGTCAAGCCCCATTAACTGGATTAATGAGCGCGTAAACCCTTCTGTTTGCCGTAGCGGCAAGTGATACACCTGCCGCAGCATTAGACAACACTCGATGGCTACATCCGAGTACTTTAGAGGCCTGCCACGTAAGCCTGGGATTTTGGCTGGATGCCATTCATCAATGGCTTCAACGCTAAACCAAATGGTAATGTCGCCGCGACGACGCAATGCTTCCGTATATGCCGCCCAATTAATCACCTTATATTTGGCTTTTTTATGTTGCCGGTGACTGGATTGGTTATGTTTATACGGCATGTGATGGCTTCTGATCGGTTGGTTTTTGCGTCAGGGTACCACCAATTAGCCAAAAACACACAACAAGAGCGGGGTAAGCTATTTATTCAACAACGCCACTTTTATCGCTGAAAACTAATTTTTATACTACTGCTGTGGTAGGTTCTCGGTCGCCCAGTGTTCACTAAAAACACCTATTTCTGAACCATGCCTGAAAGTTAACGGGAAAGCAGTGAAAACATACTTATTATTATTTTTGTGCTAGACTCGCGTCCAATTCATTTTATTTAGTATCCACTTTCCAGCTTATTTCAAACTAACTTCAATTTTCATCCAACCTCGCACAAAATCGCTAGGCCAATGGAGAATCAATGGACAAGATTATCGCCAACCCATCACTAAGCCTATTCCAGAAGATTTTACTTACTACTGACGGATCCATCACTGAATTACTCTCCCTTTATACAAACCAAAGTATTCAAGCAAAAGTAATTTTTCAATCTATTGAAAAAGGAAAACTTCCAGGAGATTCATCATCTCAATCAAAAGATTCCACACTACTAAACAGAGAAGTCATGCTAACAGACTCATCCAAAAACTACATTTTTGCTGAGTCTTCTTTTCTTATCAACAAATTATCCAAAACAATGAAACACAAGCTGCTTCACACCGAAACCCCTATTGGTCTTTTATGGAAAGAAGAGCGTTTGGAAATATTTAAAGAAGTTATCGATATTCGTCTGGAAAAGTGCGAAACAACTGCTTCGCACTTTGGTTTAGAGCCAAATACGGAGATCCTTTCTAGAACTTACCAATTGTATAACTCAAAAGAGTTATTTGGTGTTATCACCGAAAAATTCCCAACAATAATTTTCTAAACAAAAAACTAACTGCCCTCTTCCAAGGGCATATTTACAGGCGGCCGCTGAGGCTCGTTCTTCGACGGCAATTTAAAATCCACACCAAAAACAGCAAACACAACAAATACATAAGCTGCCATACAGTAAACCAATACATCTTTAAAAGAAGCATTAAAAATTTCTACACTCTGCGCATCATTCAAGAAACCAGAGAAAAATATCTGGGACACCAAGGCTATACCCAAAGCACCACCAACCTGCTGCATAGCTTGTAAAGCACCTGATCCCGCACCCGTATCTTTAAGAGGCACCGTTCGCATAACAGTCTGAAACAGTGAAGCAATGGTCACCCCGGAACCCAAACCGCCAATTAGAAGCGGCAACATCAAGCCCTTTGCGCCTAGATCTTCAACATTATTTACCACAAACCAAAGCACAATAGTGGAAACGAAGCACAATGTAGCTCCGGAAAAAATCTTGACTTTCAAATTTTGAAAACGCGCCGCAATAACTGTTGCTACTAACACCCCTATCGAAAATGGAACAGTTGCCATACCTGTTTGCATTGGGGTGAATTCATGACCTTGCTGCAAAAAAATCACAAAGATCAGTAAGAACCCTTCCAAAGCAGAAAAGAATCCCATCACTGCTATTGCACCAAACATATAATTGCGATTAGCCATTAGGTATATTGGCAATAGTGTTGGCTTATTTTCCTTTGCCAGTTTTATTGACCGCCCAATAAATACTGAAATTATAGGAATGAACGCGGCCATAAGTAAAAAGCACCATAAAGGCCAACCATAAGCACGCCCCTCAATCAGGGGAAATATCAAGCTTAGTAAAGCAATACCAACCAACAAAACACCTAACCAGTCATTCTTCTTGCGCTCACCGGCATATGAAGCCGTATTCGGCACTCGGTACAAAGCTACAAATAAAACAGCCAATCCAATCGGGATATTAATATAGAAAATAGATCGCCATCCAAAATCGAAGGGGTTCACCTTAATCAGTGCACCACTAACAACGGGCCCTACAATTGCTGCCAATCCAGCCACCAAACCAAATAGAGCGAAAGAAGCTGACCTCTCTTTTGGCGAAAACATTGATGTTGCAACTGCCATCACCTGAGGAGAGATCATCGCCGCTGAAACAGCTTGCAATATTCGTGAGAATATCAACATTTCAACTGTAGTGGATGCGCCACAAAGAAAAGAAGAAACAATAAACCCCGCAACTCCGCTAGCAAACAGTTTCTTTCTCCCATACAGATCACCCAGCTTTCCTAACGGCAACAAAGCCAGGGCATAACAGGCAATATATACAGCAACAACCCACTCCATTTGCATCATATTTGCTTGCAGGCTACTTTGGATACTCGGTATAGCTACCAGTACAATATTTACATCCAGAAACACCATAAAATTTGCGGCTAACAAAGTGAACATTGCCGCCCAACGGTGCGGGTATGCAAAATTTTGATCCGGCGGTGGAACAGCCCCCTGTATTTTCATTTCGTTCATATTATTCAAACCTACTTCACCCTATATATGGCATCGTCAAATGATTTTGTCTTTTTGCACAAAGTTATTGCAATATTGAAGACAACGCTTTAATTGTTGGATCTTCAGAAAACTCCTGGATACTGATGAGTTTGTTGTATTGAGAATCAACCTTAAACAACAGCATCAAAGCAGGAAGAGAATTACCACCGATTTCGAAGAAATTGTCTTCGATACCTACTTTATCTACCATTAGCACTTCCTTCCACAGCTCAGCAAGCTTCTCCTCCAACTCGTTTCGCGGTGCCACATAACTCTCAGCAAAATTCTTTCTATAATCATTTGGCCTTGGCAACGCCTGCCTATTAAGCTTACCATTTGGAGTAAGTGGCATTTTTTCCAACCGGATAAAATGTGAAGGCACCATGTATTCAGGAAGTGCTTCTGCCATATACTCATCCACTCTCGCGACAGGAATTTCAACATCGGACTTATAGTAAGCAACGATTTGTGCATCCCCCACGCCAAGAGTTTCATCTCGAACTTCGTAACCAAGATCGTTCAAAATCGAGCTAACTTTGGCTTCATCAATCTCTGCAGAGTCATCAATTTCACGTAACGCATCCCCCTTCTCTATATGCCCCATACGCACATCCCAACTATATGGAAGCGAATACTTATGGTAGCCACGCTCCTTACCGTGGACATATATCGCAACGTCGTTTAGAAGACAGTTCGTCGACCTACCTGTATCGGGAGGTCTGACCCAACCCACCCTATCTTCAATGTACCCATACATATCATTACGTAAGACGTTGCTATAACGGAAAAAATCTACGAAACGTATATTTTCCAACACGTCGTCATCGTCAACCCAATCATTCTCTAATAAACAATTAGCGGAATCCTCAACACGATGGTAGACCTTTCTAGCCTGAATAAGATTTTTATCAAAAACCTTTTCATCAAAAGTCTCCATTCGGAAGAGTTCGGACAAACGCGTCTCAAATAGCTGTCCTTTGGACAAACCAGTAACGATATACTTAACACCAACTTCTAGCGCCAGATTGATCGCCATCGTGTAAATAGTCTTGAAGCACCCGTTACACACATCACTATGACGCTGCAAACTATCGACAAATATCTCGTTCATATGGGTCGTAGAAATATAACGATGCTCTATCCCCAAGCGTTCAGCCGTTCTATTGATATTATCCTTCGCTCTCTCGGAAATATATCCATTGTCCAAAGTAAAGGCCAACACCCGAGCGCCCATATCCTTTATTTTGCAAAGCGCATAGGTACTATCCTTACCACCACTGAGTGACACGATACAATCATACTTTGGATGGTTTTCACTACACATTTTATCTACGATTTTCTGTAGCTTCTGCATATCACTGAAATAAGCTTCTGCAACATCGCGATACTTCTCAAATGCACTACAATGGCTACACACCATTTCTTCAGAAAATACCGTATTCGGATAGTTGGAAGCAATCCCACATTTCACACAGAATTGCAGGTCTTCTTTTGCAATAGATTTGTTTACTTCTGTGGTTAGACTAACAGTACATTCATCAATCTCAGGATGAGATAGTAATACATTTTCTATCTCCCCTAACTCAATTCGATAACCA